>NZ_JBIAQQ010000019.1:0-170666 GCF_042889165.1 Streptomyces sp. NPDC002669
CACCGTCAGATCATCGGCAAAACGCCGCTCACCCGTCGCATCGGGCACGTACTTCACACAGACAACGATCCTCAAGCTCACGCCGGCTCTCCTACTGCATCGTCTTTTCCGGGCTGCCTTGTTGCACGCAGCATAGGCGCCTGATGGGGCGGATTCCGGTCCGGGTGACCGGCGCTCCGAACGAAATATTACTAGCCAGTACACCCAGCGGCCCGCTGATGGGCAAGCGCTCGGAACTGTGATCTGGCCTACGCCCTGAGCCCTTGTGCCGCCTGGCCGTTCTCAGTCCCGCAGGGTGGTGAAACGGCCCTGGTGATAGAGGAGCGGACGCCCGCCCCCGGCCGGGTCCCCGACCACGGCCTCGGCGATCACGAGGTGGTGGTCGCCCGCCGGGATACGCGCCACCACACGGCAGACCAGCCACGCCGACACACCGTCGAGCACCGGCACTCCCTCGGGCCCGTTGCGCCAAAAGGTGGACGGGCCGAACCGGTCGGCGCCGCTGCGCGCGAAGGTGGCCGCCAGCTCCTGCTGGTGCTCGCCCAGTATGTGGACGCCGACGTGCTCGGCCTCGGCCACGACGGGCCAGCTGGAGGACGAGGTGCCCACGCCGAAGGAGATCAGCGGGGGTTCGGCGGCGACGGAGGTGAGGGAGGTGGCGGTGAAGCCGACCGGCCGGTCGCCCGCCGCGGTGATCACCGCGACTCCGGCGGCGTGCTGCCGGAAGACGGAGCGGAGGAGTTCGGGCGAGGCCGCGCGGGGCGCACCGAGCTCGGGGGAAGCCGTCATGGAGATGTCCTTCTGCGAAGAGGGCGTACGGGGCCGGGGTTGCTCAGGCACCCGGACAGCGCGCGCTCGCGTTGCGGGCGAGGTCCACGTGGACCCGGCCGTGGAGAAGGATTTCAGGCGGCACAGCGTCAGACTGACGATGCTCGGGGGGTGCAGTCAAGGGTGTTCCGCGATGTGGGAGATGCATCACGGTCCGTCACAACGCCTGCCCCAGGGCGGCGACCACGTCGACGGTGCGCGGCTGTCCCGCGGCCCGGCGGACGATCGTACCGTCGGCGTCGAGGACCAGGACGGTCGGCGTCCGGCTGATCCCCAGCTCCCGCACGAGAGTGAGATGCGCCTCGGCGTCGATCTCGACGTGGGCCACGCCGTCCACCATGCGCGCCACCTCGGCGAGGGTGCGGCGGGTCGCCCGGCAGGGCTGGCAGAAGGCGCTGGAGAACTGCACGAGCGTGGCCCGTTGCCCCAGTTCCGCGCCGATCCGGGCCGCGTCGAGCGTGCCCCCTGTCCCCTGCCCGTCCACCTTCGACCTCCTGTCGGAACTCTCCTCAGGTGATCAGCACCACCGGCCGACGGGACATTCCCGCCGGTTCCACGTGACGAGAATCTCGCGCCCCGAGCCCTCTGAGACTGGCCACCGCGTCGCACATGGGGCACGATCGGCGCCATGCCGCAAACCTACGGCTGCGTAACTTCCGCCGGGAGAACCCTCCCCAGGCGCTGAAGAAGGGTCTTCTCCAGATGGCAGAACTCGTCTATCGGCCGGTCATCGGCGCCGCCCTGACGTTTTTCAAGGCGCTTGACCTGAAGATCGACACTCAGGGTTCCGAGCACATCCCGAAGACCGGTGGCGCGGTACTGGTGAGCAATCACATCAGTTATCTGGACTTCATCTTCACCGGGCTCGCGGCTCTGCCGCAGAAACGGCTCGTCCGCTTCATGGCGAAGGAGTCGGTCTTCCGGCACAAGGTCTCCGGGCCGCTGATGCGCGGCATGAAGCACATCCCCGTCGACCGCAAGCAGGGCGAGCACGCCTACGCCCACGCGCTCACCTCGCTGCGTTCCGGCGAGGTGGTCGGGGTGTTCCCCGAGGCCACGATCTCGGAGTCGTTCACGCTGAAGAGCTTCAAGTCGGGCGCCGCCCGGCTGGCCCAGGAGGCCGGCGTGCCGCTGATCCCGATGGCGCTGTGGGGGACGCAGCGGCTGTGGACCAAGGGCCGTCCGCGCAATTTCAGGCGCAACCACTTCCCGGTGACGATCCGGGTCGGCGAGCCCCTGGAGGCGCCCGCCGACCAGTACGCGGGCGCGATCACCCGGCGGCTGCGCGAGCGGGTCCAGGAGCTCCTGGAGGCGGCCCAGCGCGCCCATCCGGTGCGTCCGAAGGACGCGACCGACACCTGGTGGGTACCGGCACACCTCGGCGGCACCGCGCCCTCCCCCGCCGAGCTGCGCGAGAAGAGCTGACGCGGCGGGTTTCGACGCCGAAACGTCACTCCGGGGAGCAGCGGGCGCCGGCCCGCTGCTCCCCGGAGTCCGTTCGGCCCGGTCCGGGCGCCGGGCATGCGGACGGCCGGGAAGTCGGTGACTTCCCGGCCGTCCGGATGCCGCTCCGGCGGTGGCTACCTCGCCAGTTCTTCCTTCAGCGCGAGGAGGAACGCGTCGACGTCCTCCTCGGTCGTGTCGAAGGAGCACATCCAGCGCACGTCGCCGGCGGCCTCGTCCCAGAAGTAGAAGCGGAAGCGTTCCTGCAGCCGCTCGCTCACCGCGTGCGGCAGCCGGGCGAAGACCGCGTTGGCCTGGACGGGGTGGAGGATCTCGACGCCGCCCACCGCGCGCACCCCCTCCGCGAGCCGCTGGGCCATGGCGTTGGCCTGCCGGGCGTTGCGCAGCCAGAGGTCCCCGGCGAGCAGCGCCTCCAGCTGCACGGAGACGAAGCGCATCTTCGAGGCGAGCTGCATCGAGAGCTTGCGCAGGTGCTTCATCGCGCGGACGGCGTCCGGGTTCAGGACGACCACGGCCTCGCCGAAGAGCGCCCCGTTCTTCGTGCCGCCGAAGGACAGGACGTCGACGCCGACGGTGTTGGTGAACGTGCGCATCGGCACGTCCAGGGACGCTGCGGCGTTGGCTATCCGGGCCCCGTCCAGGTGGACCTTCATGCCGTGTGCGTGGGCGTGGTCGCAGATGGCGCGGATCTCGTCGGGGGTGTAGACCGTGCCCAGCTCGGTGTTCTGGGCGATCGACACCACCTGCGGCATGGCCCGGTGCTCGTCGTCCCAGCCGTACGCCTGCCGGTCGATGAGCTCGGGCGTGAGCTTGCCGTCCGGGGTGGGCACGGTGAGCAGCTTGATGCCGCCCACCCGTTCCGGGGCGCCGCACTCGTCCACGTGGATGTGGGCGGACTCGGCACAGATCACCGCGCCCCAGCGGTCGGTCATCGCCTGGAGGGCGACGACGTTGGCGCCGGTCCCGTTGAAGACCGGGAAGGCTTCGGCGGTGGGGCCGAAGTGGCTGTGCATGACGCGCTGGAGGTGGTCGGTGTAGACGTCCTCGCCGTAGGCGATCTGATGACCGCCGTTGGCGAGGGCGATGGCCGCGAGGATCTCCGGGTGCGTGCCCGCGTAGTTGTCACTGGCGAAGCCGCGCACCCGCGGGTCGTGGTGACGTCGCGCGTCGGTCCTTACGGTTGTGGGGTCAGCCACAGGCGCTTTCCGTTCACTTCCGGGGCGGGCCGGTCCCAGACGCCGGCGATGGCATCGGCCAGGTCCTTGACGTCGGTGAAGCCCGCGAATTTCGCATTCGGGCGCTCGGCGCGCATGGCGTCGTGCACCAGTGCCTTGATGATCAGGATCGCAGCCGCCGTCCTGGGGCCCTCCTCGCCCCCCGCCTTGCGGAACGCGTCCGCGAGGGCGAGGGTCCATGCCTCGGCGGCCGCCTTCGACGCGGCGTAGGCGGCGTTCCCGGCAGTGGGCTTGCTCGCCCCGGCCGCGCTGATCAGCAGGTAGCGACCCCGGTCGCTGCGCTGCAGCCCCTCCTGGAAGGCCAGCGAGGTGTGCTGGACCGTGCGGATCAGGAGCTTCTCCAGCAGGTTCCAGTCGGCGAGGTCGGTCTCGGCGAAGGTCTTGCTGCCGCGCCAGCCGCCGACGAGGTGGACCAGTCCGTCGATCCGGCCGAATTCCTTCTCGGTCTTGTCCGCCCATTCCCGGGTGGCCCCGAGGTCGAGCAGGTCGACGGTGTCGCCGGTGACGGTGGCGCCGCCGTGGGCGTAGCGCGCGGCGTCGACCGCCTCGGCCAGGCGGGCGGCGTCCGCGTCGGAGGCGACGACGGTCGCACCGGCCTCGGCGAGCCTCAGCAGGGTGGCCCGGCCGGCCGGTCCCGCGGCCCCCGCGACCGCGATCACGGCACCTTCGAGAGCCCCGCTCCCGTTGCCCTTGCCGTTTGCGTTCATGGCCACCGCCTCCTCGGATCCGGCGCTCACGCGGCTGCCTTCTCGGCGTCCGCGGCGGTGATCCCCTTGGTGGAGGCGATCACGTTCTTCAGCTTCTTGGCGAGCGCCTCGTAGAACATGCTCAGGGGAAACTCGTCCGGAAGCACATCGTCGACGAGCTTACGCGGCGGCTGCGACAGGTCCAGCGCATCGGGGCCCTTGGCCCAGCGGGAGCCGGGGTGCGGGGCGAGGTAGGTGGAGACCAGGTCGTACGCCGCGAACCAGTGGACGAGCTTGGGGCGGTCGATGCCGTCGCGGTAGAGCTTCTCGATCTCGCCGCAGAGCTGGTTGGTGATCTGCGGGGCGCGGTCCCAGTCGATCCGCAGCTTGTTGTCGGTCCAGCGGATCACGTCGTGCTTGTGGAGGTACGCGAAGAGCAGCTGGCCGCCGAGGCCGTCGTAGTTGCGGACGCGCTCGCCGGTGACGGGGAAACGGAACATCCGGTCGAAGAGCACGGCGTACTGGACGTCGCGGCCCTGGGCGAAGCCGTCGGCCTCCAGCTTCACGGCCTCCTTGAAGGCGGTGAGGTCGCAGCGCAGCTCCTCGAGGCCGTACATCCAGAACGGCTGGCGCTGCTTGATCATGAAGGGGTCGAACGGCAGGTCGCCGTGGCTGTGCGTCCGGTCGTGGACCATGTCCCAGAGCACGAAGGCCTGCTCGCAGCGCTGCTGGTCGCCGACCATCTGCTGGATGTCCTCGGGCAGTTCGACGCCGAGCAGCTCGACCGACGCCTCGGTGACCCGGCGGAAGCGGGCGGCCTCGCGGTCGCAGAAGATGCCGCCCCAGCTGAAGCGCTCGGGGGCCTCGCGCACGGCGATGGTCTCCGGGAAGAGCACGGCGGAGTTGGTGTCGTAACCCGAGGTGAAGTCCTCGAAGGTGATGCCGCAGAACAGCGGGTTGTCGTAGCGGGTCGCTTCGAGCTCGGCCAGCCAGTCGGGCCAGACCATCCGCAGGACGACCGCTTCGAGGTTGCGGTCCGGGTTGCCGTTCTGCGTGTACATCGCGAAGACGACCAGGTGCTGGAGTCCGTCGGCGCGGTCCGCGGCCGGCTGGAAGGCGAGCAGCGAGTCGAGGAAGTCCGGCACGCCGAAACCGTCCGCGGCCCAGCGGCGCAGGTCCGTGACGAGGGCGCGGTGGTAGGCGGCGTCGTGCGGCAGCAGCGGGGACAGCTCCTCGACCGCGGAGATCACCCGGTCCAGGGTCGCCCGGGCGGCGTCCGGGGTGGGCGCGCCCTCGGCCTCGAAGTCGATGGAACCGTCCTTCGACTGCCAGGGGCGGATCTCCTCCACGGCATTCTTGAGCGTCGGCCAGGCGGGGTGCTCGATCACCCGCTGATCCGTAACCATGTCACCCGTGGTGACGTCCTGCACAAGAATTTCCGTCATAACACTTCCTCCACGGGAGAACCTCGCGTCAAGCAACCGTATACATGTGCGGTTGCTACGGACAAGTGGAGTCTCAGTAAATTATCCTGCCGCACCCCCATGGTCACCGCGATTCTTCCTGTGTGAAACCACGTCAGCGGTGGCTTCCGTCGGCCGCCTCCCTCCCCTGGCCCCGGTCCGGACGGACCGCCCGGGCCGGGTTCGCACCGCCGCGCCGTGATGCCCCGGCGTCCGGTGGGTAGGAGTCGCACGCGCAGGAGGCCGTCGACGGAAGCGGGTTGCCTTGTCTTTTCTCACCATCGGTCACCGCGGGGTGATGGGCGTGGAGCCGGAGAACACGCTCCGCTCGTTCGTCCGCGCGGAGCGGGCCGGGATGGACGCCATCGAACTGGACCTTCATCTGAGCAAGGACGGCGCGCTGGCCGTCATGCACGACGCCGAGGTCGACCGCACGACCGACGGCACCGGGCCGATCGCCCTGAAGACCCTGGCCGAGCTGCGGGCGCTCGATGCCGGGCGGGGCGAGCGCGTACCGGTCTTCGAGGAGGTGCTCGACGCCGTGCGCTCGCCCCTGCAGGCGGAGATCAAGGACGCGGACGCGGCCCGGGTCCTGGCCGGGGTGATGCTGCGGCGCGGGCTCGTCGAACGGGTCGAGGTGTCGTCGTTCCACGACGGGGCGGTCGCCGAGATCGCCCGGCTGGTGCCGGGCGTGCGGACCGTGCTCATCGCGAGCCGCTGGGACGGGGACGTGGTGGAGCGGGCGAAGGCGGTGGGGGCGGCGACCCTGGCCCTGAACATCCGCCGCCTCACCCTGGAGGTGGTCGAGCGGGCGCACGCCGAGGGGCTGAAGGTCATCGGCTGGGTGGTGAACACCCAGGACCACCTGCGGCTGGCCCGCGCCCTGCGACTGGACGGCGCGACCACCGACTACCCGGAGATCCGCCGCGCCGGCCGCTTCACCGCATGAGGACGGGGCCGGTCAGCCCAGGTCCTTGACCAGCAGTTCGAACTGGAGGTCGTCGCGCTGCGGGATGCCGAAGCGCTCGTCGCCGTACGGGAAGGGAGTGAGCCTTCCCGTACGGCGGTATCCGCGCCGCTCGTACCAGGCGATCAGCTCGTCGCGCACCGAGATCACGGTCATGTGCATCTCGGCCGCTCCCCAGTCCGCCCGGACCACGCGCTCGGCCTCGGCGATGATCACCTTGCCGAGGCCCTCCCCCTGCAACTCGGGGCGGACCGCGAACATCCCGAAGTAGGCGGCCTCGCCCCGGTGTTCGAGCTGGCAGCAGGCGACGAGGACACCGCCGCGCTCCACCACGAGCAGTCGGCTGCCGGGGGTCTCGATGACCTGGCGGACCCCGTCCGGGTCCGTCCGCTGTCCCTGGAGGATGTCCGCCTCGGTGGTCCATCCGGCCCGGCTGGAGTCCCCGCGGTACGCCGACTCGATCAGCGTCACGAGCGCGGGCACATCCACGTCGTCCGCGTCGCGGAAGGTCAGTCGTCCCAGGTCCTGGGCAGGGGCTATGTCCATGGCGATGGTTCTCCGAATTCTCCGCTGTGGCCGTGCCGGAGCAGGGTAACCCCGTGCCCCGGCCCGGCGGGCGGCGTCCGTCGCGGGACGGGCGGGGAGACCCTAGGCTCGGGACATGGTCCATGTGCTGAGCAGTCGGATCCTGCTGCGTCCGGTCGATCCCGAGCGGTCCCGGGGCTTCTACGGGGAGGCCCTCGGGCTGCCCGTCTACCGGGAGTTCGGCACCGGCCCCGAACGGGGCACGGTCTACTTCCTCGGCGGCGGCTTCCTGGAGGTCTCCGGGCGGGCCGCCGAACCCCCGGTGCCCGGTCTCGAACTGTGGTTGCAGGTCGCGGACGTGCGGGCGGCCCACGAGGACCTGTCGGCCCGCGGCGTCGAGGTGCTGCGGCCGCCGGTGCGCGAGCCGTGGGGGCTGGTGGAGATGTGGATCCGTGACCCGGACGGGCACCGGATCGTCGTGGTGGAGGTACCGGCGGACCATCCGCTGCGCCACCGGCCCTGAGCCCTCGCGGCCGGCGGGCCGCTCAGTGCGTGGTGCGGCTGCGTTCCGCGCAGTCGGCCAGCAGCGGCAGGGCCCGCTCCAGGCCGCCGTCGTGGTCGGCGAACGGGAGGCGCAGGTGGTGCCGGAAGCCGTCCACGGCGGAGAACGCGGGGCCGGGGACGATGAGCACGCCCGCGCGGCGGGCCAGCTGGGCGGTGGCCTCGGCGTCCGCCCAGGGGATCTCCACCCAGAGGGCGGAGCCTCCCACGGGCCGTTCCCACCGCCAGCCGGTCCCCCGGTCGCGCAGCAGCCGTTCGGTCTCCGCCAGTCGTTCGCGCAGCCGGGAGCGGCGCAGGGCGCGGGCCTCGGGCAGCTGCCGGAGCAGTTTCACGGCCACCATCTGGTCCACCACCGGGCAGGCCAGGTCGACGGACCGCTTGATGTCCGCCAGGCGGCGGATGACGGTGGTGGAGGCGCGGATCCAGCCCAGTCGCAGACCGCCCCAGAAGAGCTTGGACAGCGTGCCGACGGTGGCCGTCGCGGCGGGCGGCAGCAGCCCGGCGAGGGAGACCGGCGCGTCGTCGTGGTGCAGGGACAGTTCCGCGTAGGCGTTGTCCTCCACGGTGTACAGGCCCTGTTCGGCCAGTACGGCGGCCCAGGCGCGGCGGGTGTACTCGGTCATGCCGCGCCCGGTGGGGTTGTGGACGGCCGGCTGCAGATAGACCAGGCGCGGGCGGACGTGGCGGGCCAGCCGGGCCAGGGCGGCGGCGTTGTCGCCGGGGGCGGTGTCGGCGGGCAGCGGGACCAGTCGGGCGCCGCGGGCCCGTAGCGCCTCCAGGGCGCCCCGGTAGGTCGGGTCCTCCACGATCACGGTGTCACCCGGCTCGACCAGCCCCTGGGTGATCAGCCAGACGGCCTGCTGCGACCCGGCGGTCACCAGGATCTGTTCCGGGGAGGTCGGCAGACCCGCGGCCCGGTGGTAGTCGGCGATCCCCTCGCGCAGCTCGGGCAGCCCGTACGGCAGGTATCCGTCACCGGTCAGCGCCGCGGAGAGGTCGTGGGCCGACAGGCCGCCGACCGCCTCCGCGACGGCGGGCAGCCCGTCCAGCGCGCCGCTGGACAGGTCGATGCCGTCGTCCCTGGTCCCGAAGCTGGCCAGCCGCCCCTCGGTCACGGGTTCGCCCATCGCCCCGGAGCCCCGCAGCCGGGAGCCGCTGCCCTGCCGGCTCTCCAGCCAGCCCTCGGCCTCCAGCATCCCGAACGCGGCGGTCACGGTGCTGCGGCTGACCCCCAGGGCCGAGGCGAGGGCGCGCTGCGAGGGGAGCAGGGTGCCCGGCGCCACGTCCCCGCGCTGGGCCAGCTCGCGCAGCGCCTGCGCCAGCAGCTGCGGCAGGGGGCCGGGGCCGCCCCTGGACCATCCGGTCAGCAGACGCGACAGGCGGGTGGGAGGAATCCGGTCCATGACCCCATCATGGCCCGCCCCAGGCCAATTGCCGTCAAGTGGTCTTTGCCGCCTCCTGGTGCCCGTCCCATGATCGGGGGAACGCCGTTGCAAAGGAGCAGAACATGGCGACCGTGGTGCTCGTCGGGACGCTGGACACCAAGGGGGCGGAGTACGCGTGGCTCTCGGAACGGCTGCGCGCGTCGGGATGCGACGTCGTGCTGGTCGACGCCGGGGTGCTGCCCCCGCCCGCGGGCGCCCCCTCGGGCGATGTCGACGCCGCGACCGTCGCCCGCCGCGCCGGGTACGACCTGGAGGCGCTGCGCGCCGCCGGGGACCGGGGCGCCGCGGTGACCGCCATGGCCCGGGGCGTCGAGCTGGTCGTCGGAGACCTGCACCGCCAGGGGCGGCTGCACGCGGTGCTGGCGGTGGCCGGCAGCGGCGGATCGTTCATCGCCGCCCGGGCGATGCGGTCCCTGCCCGTCGGCGTCCCGAAGGTGCTGGTGTCCACCATGGCCGGCGGGGACGTGTCGCCGTACGTGGGCAGCAGCGACATCACCATGATGTACAGCGTCGTCGACGTAGCGGGCATCAACTCCGTGTCGTCGCGGATCCTGGGCAACGCGGTGGCCGCGGCGGCGGGCATGGCCGTCCACCACGAGCGGAGCCTGAACGAGCCGCAGGACCACGGGCGCCCGCTGATCGGCGCCAGCATGTTCGGCGTCACCACCCCCGCGGTGGACGCCGCGCGGCAGCGTCTGGACGAGCTCGGCTACGAGGTCCTGGTCTTCCACGCCACCGGTGCGGGCGGCCGGGCGCTGGAGAAGCTCGCCGCGGGCGGCTTCCTGGCCGGTGTGCTGGACCTGACCACCACCGAACTCGCGGACGATCTGGTCGGCGGCGTGCTGAGCGCGGGCCCCGACCGGCTCACCGCGGCGGGCCGGGCCGGTCTCCCGCAGGTCGTCGCGCCCGGCGCGCTGGACATGGTCAACTTCGGTGCCCGGGAGACCGTCCCCGAACGCTTCGCCGAGCGGCACCTCCTCGTGCACAACCCCACCGTCACGCTGATGCGCACCACCGCCGAGGAGATGGCGGAGCTCGGCGGGTCCATGGGGCGGAAGCTGGCCGCGGCGCAGGGCCCGACGGCGGTCCTGTGGCCGCTGGGCGGAGTCTCCGCCGTGGACGCCCCGGGCGGTCCCTTCCACGATCCGCAGGCCGACGCGGCCGGACTGGCGGGCCTGCGCATCGCCCTGCGCGGCAGCGCCGTCGAACTGCGCGAGCTCGACGCCCATGTGAACGACCCGGCGTTCGCCGTCGCCGCCGCCGACCACCTGCACCGCCTGATCGGCGCCCACGGGCGCCCGGCCGCATCCGCCTGAGCGGGGCGGACACCCGAGACCGAGCGGACGGCCGACGGCCCGGCCGTCCGCACCGGGCGGAACGCCCCGCCCGCACCACGACCCGACAGGAGCCCCACCGTGAACCGAAACCAAGCCCTGGCCCGTCTGACCAAGCAGATCCACTCCGGCAAGGCCGTCATCGGCGCGGGGGCGGGCACCGGCCTGTCCGCCAAGTGCGCGGAGGCCGGCGGCGTCGACCTGCTGATCATCTACAACTCCGGCCGTTACCGGATGGCCGGCCGGGGCTCGCTGGCGGGCCTGCTGCCCTACGGCGACGCCAACGCCATCGTGCTCGACATGGCGGGCGAGGTCCTCCCCGTGGTGCGGGACGTCCCGGTGCTCGCCGGGGTGTGCGGCACCGACCCGTTCCGGATCATGGGCAACTTCCTCGACCAGTTGAAGGCCGTCGGCTTCACCGGTGTGCAGAACTTCCCCACGGTCGGCCTGTACGACGGGAAGTTCCGCGAGAACCTGGAGGAGACCGGCATGGGCTTCGGGCTGGAGGTCGACATGATCCGCCAGGCCCACGAACGCGATCTGCTCACCGCGCCGTACGTCTTCGACGCGGAGCAGGCCACCGAGATGGCGCGGGCCGGCGCCGACGTCCTCGTGCCGCACGTCGGGCTGACCACCAAGGGGTCCATAGGCGCCTCGACCGCGCTCACCCTCGACGAGGCCGCCGCCGCCGTGCAGGAGATGCACGACGCCGCCAAGCTCGTCAATCCCCACATCGTCGTGCTCTGCCACGGCGGCCCGATCGCCGAGCCCGAGGACGCCCGCTACATCCTGGAGCACACCTCCGGCATCGCCGGGTTCTTCGGCGCCTCGTCCATGGAACGGCTGCCGACGGAGCGCGCCATCACCGAGCAGGCACGCGCCTTCAAGTCGCTCACGGTCGGCTGAGCGAGGCACGGGAGCACACGGCGCGGCGGTGAACACCACCTCCGCGCGCTCCCGTGCACCCCAGTGCGCCGCGTACGGCGCTCCCGGGCCGGGCATCGACCAGGGGGACCACGTCGTACGTCCAGGGGGAGGTGCGCTGTGCACGGACCGGCGGTGTCGGGGTGGCTGTTGATGGCGTTGTGCGCGCTGACGGGCGCGTACTGCCTGCTGCGCACCCGCAGCGAGACCGGGGAGGGGCTCAGGACGGCGCGCGCGGAGGCGCTGATGGGCTTCGGCATGGCCGCCATGGCGGTGCCCGCGGCCGTCGTGCCGCCGCCCGCGTGGGGGTGGGCGGTGTACGCGGTGCTGTTCGGCGCGGCCTCGTTGCGCGCGTTGTGGTTCTCCCGGCGCAGCGGACACCACCTGCACCATCTGGTGGGTTCGGCGGCGATGGTCTACATGGCGTTGGCGATGGCGCCCGGCGGGCCGGCCGCCCAGGGCGGCCACGGAGGGCACGCGGGCCACGGCGCGGCGGCCACGGCCGGCGGAATCCCTTTGCTGACGGGGCTGTTGCTGGCCTACTACGCGGTGTACATGGTGCGGTCGGGAGCCCGGCTGATACCCGTGGCCGCCGCGGCGGGCGGGGGCGACGGCGGCGGTGCGGCGAAGGGCGGGTGGGGGACGCGGCCCGAGCTGGCGCTCGCCTGCCGACTGGCGATGGGGATGGCCATGTTCGCGATGCTGCTCGCTCTGTGAGACGTGGAAGGCGGCAAACCGTGGCGTGCGTCACTTGCCGTGCACAGCCATACCCGTGGGTACCGCACCCTCATAGGCTGACGCCATGTTGGTCTCCCTGGTGCTGCTGTCGCTCGGTGCACTGGCTGCCGTCCTGACCCCGCGGCTGCTGGCGCGGGCCCGGTGGCCGGAGCGCGAGCCCGTGGTGGCGCTGTGGGCGTGGCAGTGCGTGGTGGCCGGAGTGCTGCTCTCCTTCGCGCTCTCCATGACGTTCAGTGCGGCGGCGGCCTGGCAGGCCGTGCGCGGCCATGTCTTCGCGCCGGCGCCGCGGGCCGTGGTGGACGCGTACGCCCTGGGCGGCCACGGACAGTGGTCCGCCGTCATGGCCGTACTGCTGGCGCTCGGCGGGGTGTGGTCCGCGGTGATGCTGGCCCGGGAGATCCACCGGGCCCAGGCGCGTCGCAGGCAGCGCCGCGCCGAACTGCGGGAGCGGGCCCCGTTGCTGCCCGGCGAGGAGCCCGACAGCGGCCGTCTCGTCGTGCTGGAGGGGAAGCGTCCGGACGCCTGGTGGTTGTCGGGTGCCGCGCCCCGGCTGGTCGTCACCACCGCGGCGCTCAGTCGCCTGAAAGGCCGTCAGCTGGATGCGGTGCTGGCGCACGAGCAGGGGCACGCGAAGGCGCGGCACGACTGGCTGCTGCACTGTTCCGACGCGCTCGCGACCGGGTTTCCGCAGGTGCCGGTGTTCGCGGCGTTCCGGGACGAGATGCACCGGCTGATCGAACTGGCCGCGGACGACGTGGCGTCGCGGCGTTTCGGACGGCTGACGGTGGCGCTCGCCCTGGTCGAACTCAACGAGGACCGGGGCGTGTTCGGCCCCGGCACGGCGCCGGACGCCGATCTGCCGCTGCGGGTGAACCGTCTGCTGGCCCCGGTGGAGCGGCTCACGGCCGGCCGCCGGCTCCTGCTGACCGCGGCGGCCACGCTGGTGCCGGCGGTTCCGCTGCTGGTGGCCTTCCTGCCGGGACTCAGCGCCCTGGGATAGCCCGGACGGCGGTCTTCCGCGAAGATCACCCCATGTCGACGGCAACCCCGACGCCCACCCGGTCCGCCGGGCCGCGTCCTCGTGTCACCCCCTTCACGGCCGGCGCGGTCTGCGCGGTCCTCGGTCTGGCGCTGCTGACCCTGGTCGCCGCCCGGTGGTCACCGCTGATGGCGGCGGACCGTGCGGTCGCGACCTCGCTGCACCGCAGAGCGGTGACCGAACCCGGCCTCGTCCACGTGAACCGGATCCTCAGCGACTGGGTGTGGGATCCGTGGACGATGCGCATCCTGATCGCGGTGGCCGTGGTGACGCTGTGGTGGCGCGGGGCGCGGCTGCTCGCGGGCTGGGTGGCGGCGACGAGCCTGCTGTGCACGCTGCTCCAGCAGGGACTGAAGGCCGCGGTCGGCCGGGAGCGGCCCCAGTGGCCCGATCCGGTGGACAGTGCCCACTACGCGGCGTTCCCGTCCGGTCACGCGATGACCGCGACGGTGAGCTGCGGCCTGCTGCTCTGGCTGCTGTGCCGGCACGGCACGGGGGCCGGGCCGTGGTGGACGGCGGTGGCGGTGGCCTCCGTCTCGGTGATCGGGGTGGGTCTCACCCGGCTCTACCTCGGTGTGCACTGGATGAGCGACGTACTGGGCGGGTGGCTGCTGGGGGCGGCCCTGGTGGGGTTCTCGATCGCCGGGTTCGTACGCCATGAACGCCGCGGCCGCACCGCCCCCGGGGACTCGCCGCACCACTCGTGAACCCGTGCCGCACGGGCCCCGGGCGGCGCCGGGCACCGGGTCCGGCCTTGTCGCACCGCTCCCCGACCGGGAAGGATCGCCCCCATGCAGATCAAGGGTGTGCTCTTCGACTTCTCCGGGACCCTCTTCCGCATCGAGTCGGTCCGGTCCTGGTTGCGCGCGGTCCTCGTGGAGCGGGGGGTGGCGGTGGACGAGGCCGACTTCGAGCGGTACGCGCGGGAGCTGGAGACCGCCGGAGCGCTGCCGGGCGGCCCGTCCCCCCGGCACGTCCCCGCCGGGCTCGCCGCCGTGTGGGCCGCCCGCGACGAGAGCGCGGAACTGCACCGGGAGGCGTACACGGCGCTGGCCCGGCAGGTGGACCTGCCGGATCCTGGGCTGTACGAGGCGCTGTACGAGCGGCACAGGTCGCCCGACGCCTGGCGGCCCTACCCGGACGCCGCGGAGGTGCTCGGCGCGCTGAGTGCCGCCGGGGTCCGGATCGGTGTGGTCAGCAACATCGGCTGGGACCTGCGGCCGGTCTTCCGGGCGCACGGACTGGACGCCCCGGTCGACGCGTACGTCCTGTCGTACGAGCACGGCGTCCAGAAGCCGGACCCACGACTCTTCCACACCGCCTGCACACTTCTCGGACTGGATCCGACGGATGTGGTGATGGTCGGCGACGACCGGCACGCGGACGGCGGGGCGGCGGCGCTGGGCTGTGACGTACGCTTCGTGCAGCATCTGCCGCTGGAGGAAAGGCCCGACGGACTGCGGACGCTCGAACTGGTACCGGGCGTTGCCTGACGAACATGTGAGAGATGTCCCTGACGCCCAATGGGTCTGATTATCACATGGTGGCCTTAGCCTGTATGTATGTCCCGTTCTCCGTGCTCCTCCGATTCCACGCGTACCGCCGCCGTGGTGAACGAAGAAATTCGCGACCTGTGGCAGCGCTCGGGCGGCTGCCTGTCCCCGGAGGACGAGGAGCAGTACCAGCGGCTGCTGGTGGAGTGGGCCGCGGCGACTCACGGAAGCACCCGGTCCGCCGCCTGACCCCCGCCCTTCGGCGGTGACGGCGTACGGCCCCGGCCGCCCCCGCTCCTCCCGGCAGCCCCGCACCGCCCGCGGTGGCCGAGGCGTGCCGCCGGGCGGAAGAACCCTGCGGCACGCCTCGGTCACGCGGTGGAACCGTACGGTTCCACCGGGCCGACCGGCCGGCCCGTGACCGCCGGTCAGTGGTCGAAGTAGTCGGGCTGCGTCTGGACGTTGAGTTCGTCCAGCCGCACCCGCTTCGCCGGGTCGGTCCGCCGGTCGTCGATCTTCAGGACGTCGAGGCCCTTGGCGATGTCGTTGGAGTAGATGTAGCCGTTGTAGTAGTACGCCGACCAGGGGCCGGCCGTGGTGACGGCGTCCGTGGTGACGGGGCCGCGCTCGAAGTAGCCGATCTCCTTCGGCTTCGACGAGTCGGTGAAGTCCCACACCGAGACTCCGCCCTGGTACCAGGCCTGGACCATCAGGTCGCGGCCCTTGACCGGGATGATCGAACCGTTGTGGGCGACACAGACCTCGGTGTCGGCCTGGGGGCGGTCGATCTTGAAGTAGCTGCGGAAGACCAGCTTGCGGTGGTCTCCCCTGCCGACGATGTCGTAGATCCCGTTGGCGCCGCGGTCCGGGCCGACCTCGTCGTTGCAGGTGGCCGCGCCACCGCCGCCGAGCTCATCGGTGAAGACGACCTTGTCCGTCTTCTGGTTGAACGTCGCCGAGTGCCAGAACGCGAAGTTCACGTTGTCCTGCACCCGGTCGATGATCTTCGGGTTCTCCGGGTCCTTGATGGAGAACAGCAGGCCGTCCCCCATGCAGGCACCGGCGGCCAGGTCCTTCGAGGGCAGCACGGTGATGTCGTGGCAGCCGGTGGTCCTGGAGACGCCCGGGTTGGTCGGGGCGCCCGGGTTGCCGCCGTCCGGGAAGAGCACCGGGAAGTTCACGACCGCGGCCTTCTCGGGCGCGTTGCGCGGCACCTTGATGACGGAGATCCCGTCGTGCGGGGGCCGGCAGTCCGGGAACGCCTCGCTCGGCGAGTACGAGGAGACGTACACGTACACGTTCCTGCGTTCGGGCACCAGGGTGTGGGTGTGCGAGCCGCAGGCGGTCTCGACCGCTGCGACGTACTTCGGGTTGCGCTTGTCGCTGATGTCGAAGACCTTCATGCCCTCCCAGGAGGATTTCTCCGTGGCGGGCTGGGTGGTGCTGGTGCAGGAGTCGTCGCTGCGCGAGGAGTCGGTGGACAGGAAGAGCAGGTCGCCCGAGACCGAGATGTCGTTCTGCGAGCCCGGGCAGAGGACCTGCGAGACCGTCTTCGGGGACTTCGGGTCGCTGATGTCGAAGATCCGGAAGCCGTCGTAGTTCCCGGCGTAGGCGTACTTCCCCTGGAAGGCCAGGTCCGTGTTGAGCCCCTTGAGCGCGTCCTTGGGGACGTTGGCGAGGTGGGTGATGTTGTCGCTGTGGACTATCTCGTCCACGCCGGGTATCTCGCCGCTCCTGATGGCGGCCTCGGCCTCGGCCTGCTGGGCGGTGGAGACATCGGTGCGGGCCGTGGACGTGTCACCGGGGTCGGGCGAGGCGGCCGCGGGCCCGGCCGCCAGCAGAGTGGCCAGCAGGCCGGCGGCGGCCACCACCCCCGGGCGTCTGCGCCGCGCCGGGTTCGTGCGCAACGAAATCACTGCGTCCTCCCATGTATCCGAACGTAGTTGAACGGTTCACGGTCCCCGGCAGTATGGTCCTTCCCGCGGTGATCCCGACAGATGGCGACGGAGACGTGCCGAAAGTTTCCGCTCGCCGTCACGAGGAAGCGTGTCAGCACGGCCACAACCGACCCATGGGGCACTGGAGGTCCACTTGTTGATCCGCCGTCAGACCATGTGTGTACGCAGATCCGCGCTCGTCGCGGTCGTCCTGTCCGCGGCCCTGGCCCTGAGCGCGTGCGACGCGGACGGCGGCGGGGACCGGGCCGCCGGGGCGGGGGCGGACGGGGGTCCTTCGGTGGTGGCGCCGGGGAGGCCGGGCGAGCCCGCCCGGACCCTGTCCGCGCAGGAGGCCGCGAAGGCCGCCGGGACCGACCGGGCGAACTCCGCCGACTTCCGCTACGCGCAGATGATGATCCAGCACCACGCCCAGGCACTGGAGATGACCGGTCTCGTCCCCGCCCGTGCCGAGTCCGCCGCGGTCAAACGGCTGGCCGAACGCATTGCGGCGGGTCAGAAGCCGGAGATCGGCGCCATGGAGGGATGGCTCACGCACCACGGCGGCAAGAAGCGCGAAACCGCCCACGACCACGCGGCGATGCCCGGTATGGCCACCCCCGCCCAGCTGGAGCGGTTGCGCGGGGCGAAGGACAGCGCCTTCGACGAGCTCTTCCTGAAACTGATGATCACCCACCACCAGGGGGCGGTCACGATGGCGACCGAGGCCCTCTCGGAGGGGAACGACGTGCAGATCGAGGAGATGGCCGGGGACGTCGTCGCCCAGCAGACGGTGGAGATCAACAGGATGCGCACCATGATGCCCTGACCGGGCCGCTCTGCCCCCTGTTCCCCACCCTCTTCCCCGGGCCGCGGACGGCACCGGCCCGGGGTGCGGGCGGCGGCCTCCGGAGCATCCGCCCGGCGGCCGTCCTGCCCGCTGACGCGCCCGGGCCCGGCCCGGGCCGGACGACAGGCCCTAACGGTCCTCGCCGGTGCGCCGCGCCTGGAGGTTCGCCGCGTCGAGGATGCTGTCGAGGAGCCCGGGGAACAGCGCCTCCAGGTCGTCGCGGCGCAGCCCGTTCATCTTGGCCGTGCCCCGGTAGACCTGCTGGACGATCCCGCTCTCGCGCAGCACCCGGAAGTGGTGCGTGGAGGTGGACTTGGACACCGGGAGGTCGAAGCAGGAACAGCTGAGCTCCTGGTCGGCCGCGGCCAGTTCGCGGACCACCCGCAGCCGCATCGGGTCGGAGAGCGCGTGCAGCACTCCCTCGACGCGGATCTCGTCCCGCGCGGGATGGTCGAGCACGCGTCCGCCGACCTCGGCGGCGCTTGCGGCAGGGGCGCTGAGAGGGGTCACGACGGCTCCGTTCCTGGCCTGTCCCGGCCTTCCGCGGCCGGTCACCCGTGATCGGTCCGGCCCACCCCCATACTACGAAACCCATCGTAGTTCGGGAGCGGAAGGTCGCCGCCGGAGACATCCGTCGGGGCCGCCCCGGTGCCGGGCCCCCTGGCCCGGCCGTCCGGGTCAGCCGGTGAGCAGGTCCGGGTTCTCGGCGAGCGAGGCGAGGTGCCCGGCCGGGTCGGGGATCAGTCTGCGGGCCGCCAGGTCCAGCATCCCGGCCACTCCGGTGACCTCCGCCGCGACGGTGCCGTCCTCCTTGACGACCTGCTGCGCGACCGTGAACGTCTTCCCCCCGCCGTACACGAACCGGCAGGTCACCCGCACCCGGTCGCCGCCGCGCAGCTCACGCAGGAACTTCACCGTCGTTTCGAGCGCCACCGGCCCCACGCCACTGGCCAGCAGCTTGTCCTGCGGCAGGCCGGCCGCGCGCAGCAGCTCCCAGCGCGCGTGCTCGGCGTACTGAAGGTAGACGGCCTGGTTCAGATGGCCCTGGGTGTCGAGCTCGTAGCCCCGGACGGTCACGTCCACAGAGAAGGTCATGGACGTCCCAACCCCGAGGCGCATTCCGCCATTCCCGCTCCCCCGCCTCCTCGTCGCCCCGGGTGTCCCCTCCCCGGACCCGTACCGCCCGACCCGTGCCGCAACCCTTTACGCGTCCGTCACGCCCCGGTAGCTTCCTTGCCGCAAGAGATTGCAGAAAAATTCCGACAGATCTTGCTGTCCGGAACGGACTGCTCGCCCGAACCCCGAGGCGCGTCAGGGTTCTCCGGCGGGACCTCGCAGGCGGTCGTCGAGCGCCTGCGCCGTTGGCCGCCCCGGCCGCCCGGCCGCGGGCCCTCCCCTGGAGACGCAGATGAAACGCACCCCCCTACGGCTGCTGAGACGCCCCCTGGCGGCAGCCGCGGCCACCCTCGGGATTCTGGGACTTCTCACCGCCGCACCGGAGTCCGAGGCTCCGGCCGCCGTGCCCGTGGCGGCGACGGGCAACACCGCGACGGTCTTCTACTACACGAAGACGAAGAACTGGGCGGCGTACGACCTGCATTACGCACCGGACGGCGGAAGCTGGACGACCGTGCCGGGGGTGCGGATGGAGGCCGCCTGCACCGACTGGGTGAAGAAGACCGTCGATCTGGGTTCCGCTTCCGGGCTGTCCGCGACGTTCAACGACGGGGCGGGGGTCTGGGACAACAACGCGGGGAAGAACTACGCCCTGGGCACCGGCGCCGTCACCGTCAAGGACGGGGTCGTGGCCCACAGCGATCCGTGCGCCGGCACCGGCGGTCCGGATCCCTCGCCCTCCCCGACCGGCGCGGGGGCCGCCACCGTCTACTACTCGACCGCGACGGTCGGCTGGACCACCACCAACATCCACTACCAGCCCTCGGGCGGAACGTGGACCACCGTCCCGGGCGTGGGCATGGAGCCGGCCTGCACCGGCTGGACGAAGCGGTCCGTCGGCCTCCCCGAAGGGGCCTCCCTGCGGGCCGCGTTCAACAACGGCAACGGGGTCTGGGACAACAACGGCGGCCGTGACTACACGATCCCGGCGGGCGTCTCGACGGTGGAGAACGGCACGGTCACCGCCGACGCCGAGGACCCGTGCGCCGAGGAACCGGCCGACACCGAAGCCCCGTCCGTACCGACGAAGGTCGCCGCCGACGCGGACGGGGTGTCGGTCGTACTGACGTGGGAGCCGTCCACCGACGACCGGGGCGTCACCAAGTACCAGGTCACCCGGACCGGCGGCACCAGGGGCACGACGGTCGTCGACGTCGGTTCCACCGTCCATTCCGACACGGACCTGGAGGAGCGGACGACCTACAGCTACACCGTGAGGGCGGTGGACGCGGCGGGCAACGTGTCCCCCGCGTCGGCCTCCGCCACCGCGACCACCGGGGAACGGCCCGCCACCCCGGCCGCCGGGAAGCCCCTGGGCACCGACCCGCGCAAGGACCCGATCTACTTCGTGCTCACCGCGCGGTTCAACGACGGCGACCCCTCCAACAACCGGGGCGGCAGCCAGCACGTGAAGTCCGGCAACGCGGCCAACGACGACCCGATGTTCCGCGGCGACTTCAAGGGCCTGGTCGAAAGGCTCGACTACATCAAGGGGCTGGGCTTCTCCGCCGTCTGGATCACCCCGGTGGTGCTGAACCGGTCCGACTACGACTACCACGGCTATCACGGCTACGACTTCTACGAGGTGGACGGCCGGCTGGAGTCAGCGGGCGCCTCGTACCAGGACCTGATCAACGCCGCCCACGCCAAGGGCATGAAGATCTACCAGGACGTCGTCTACAACCACTCCTCGCGCTGGGGCGCAAAGGGCCTGTTCACCCCGACGGTGTACGGGGTCCGTGACGACCAGTGGAGCTGGTACTACGACGAGAGGAACGAGGGCTTCGAGTACGACGGCGTGAGCGTCGAGACCAAGTCGGGGAAGTCGTACTACAACGGCGACCTCTGGTCCACCGCCGAGCCCTCGGGCAACACCTGTCTCGACTGGGGCAAGCCCACAGGCGGCACCTCCCCCGAGGGGTACCGGCTCTACAACTGCCAGTGGCCGAACCCCACTTCCGGCATGTTCCCGAAGGCGTACTACCACAACTGCTGGATCGGCAACTGGGAGGGCGAGGACGCGCGCAGCTGCTGGCTGCACGAGGACCTGGCCGATTTCAACACCGAGAGCGCGCCCGTCCAGAACTATCTGATCGGCGCCTACGACAAGTACATCGACATGGGAGTGGACGGCTTCCGCGTCGACACCGCCGTGCACATCCCCCGCACCACCTGGAACCGTCGTTTCCTGCCCGCCATTCATGACCGGGTCACCCAGCGGCACGGCGCCGGGGCCGCGGAGAACTTCTTCGTCTTCGGCGAGGTCGCGGCCTTCGTCAACGACAAGTGGAACCGCGGCTCGGTCAACCACTCGGCGCAGTTCTACACCTGGAAGGAGCGCAAGGAGTACGACGCCGACGACGCGAAGGCCGCCCTGGAGATGTACGACTACGAGCAGCAGCAGGGCACCGGTTCCCAGCCCACGTCCACCAACGCCTTCCTGGACGGGAACGCCTACCACACCCCGGACCACAGCCGGTTCTCCGGCATGAACGTCATCGACATGCGGATGCACATGAACTTCGGTGACGCCGCCAACGCGTACGGCAACGGCAAGGACTCCGACGACAGTTACAACGACGCGACGTACAACGTCGTGTACGTCGACAGCCACGACTACGGCCCCAACAAGAGCAGCGAGCGCTACGCGGGCGGCACCGACGCCTGGGCCGAGAACATGTCGCTGATGTGGACGTTCCGCGGGATCCCGACCCTGTACTACGGCTCCGAGATCGAGTTCCAGGCGGGCAGGAAGATCGACTGCGGGCCCAGCTGCCCGCTGGCGACCACCGGCCGGGCGTACTACGGCGACCACCTCGCCGGCACGGTCGTGGCATCCGACTTCGGCAAGGTCTCGTCGGCCACCGGAGAGGTCGCCCGCACGCTGGAGAAGCCGCTGGTCAAGCACCTGCAACGGCTCAACGAAATCCGGCGCGCCGTACCCGCCCTGCAGATGGGCCAGTACTCCACCGAGGGCATCACCGGCTCGATGGCGTACAAGCGCCGCTACACCGACGCCGCGAGCGGGGTCGACAGCTTCGCACTGGTGACCGTCACCGGCGGTGCCACGTACACCGGGATCCCCAACGGCACCTACAAGGACGCCGTCACCGGGGACACCCGGGTGGTGTCGGACGGCAGGCTCACGGTCGCGGCGCCCGGCAAGGGAAACCTCCGGGTCTACGTCCTCGACCTGGGCGGCAGCAACGCGGCCCCGGGCAGGATCGGCACGGCGGGCCCGTACCTGAAGTAGCCGGACCGGACCCGCGGGCCGAGGAGGATCCCCCGGCTCGCGGGTCCTTCGGGGCGATCGGCCCAAGGGCCCGGTCAGACCGCCCGGAGGTACTGGTCCGGGACACGGATGTCAGCACCCAGTTCACGGGCCGCCTGCTGGGCCCACGAGGGGTTGCGCAGCAGTTCGCGGCCGAGGAGCACCGCGTCCGCCCGTCCCTCGGTGAGGATCTTCTCGGCCTGCTGCGGTTCGGTGATCAGACCCACCGCAGCCACGGGGAGCGAGGTCTCGTTCCTGACCCGCTCGGCGAACGGCACCTGGTACCCCGGCCCGGCCTCGATGCGGGCGCGCGGGGCGTTGCCGCCGCTGGAGACGTCCAGCAGGTCGACGCCGTGCGCCTGGAGCTCCGCGGCCAGCCGCACGGTCTCGTCGACGGTCCAGCCCTCGCGCTCGTCCTCGTCGTTCTCCGTGAGCCAGTCCGTCGCGGAGACGCGGAAGAAGACCGGCAGTTCCTGCGGCCAGACCTCGCGGACCGCGTCGACGACCTGGAGTGCGAGGCGGGCGCGGTTCTCGAAGCTGCCGCCGTACTCGTCGGTGCGCCGGTTGCTGTGCGGGGAGAGGAACTCGCCGATGAGGTACCCGTGCGCCCCGTGCACCTCGACGACCTGGAATCCCGCCTCGACCGCGCGACGGGCCGCGTCGCGGAACCGGTCGACGATGCCCCGGATCTCCTCGGTGGTCAGCTCGTGCGGCACGGGGTGGCCGTCGTCGAAGGGCAGCGGGCTGGGGGCGACGGGCGTCCAGCCGTGCGCCTCGGGTCCGACCGGGGCCCCGCCCAGCCAGGGAGCGGCCGTGGACGCCTTGCGCCCGGCGTGGGCGAGCTGGATGCCGGGAACGGATCCCTGTTCCTTGATGAAGTCGGTGATCCGGCGGAAGGCGGCGACCTGGGTGTCGTTCCAGATGCCGAGATCGGCGGGGCTGATCCGGCCCTCGGGGCTGACGGCCGTCGCCTCGGTGAGGATGAGCCCGGTGCCGCCGATGGCCCGCGCCGCGAGATGGGCGAAGTGCCAGTCGGTCGCGACGCCCGCCTCCGGCCCGACGGGAGCGGCGCTGTACTGGCACATGGGCGCCATCCAGACCCGGTTGGGAATGACGAGCGACCGCAGGGTGTAGGGCTCGAAGAGGGCACTCACGTCGGACTCCGTTTCGACGGTACGGAAGAATCGTTAGTACGATACACACCGTACTACGACGTCCGTCAAATTACGACGCTCTTCGTACAAGGGAGGTCCGGGTGGGCCTCGGGACCCCGTCATCCGCCTCCGGTCCGCTGCCGCAGCGCGATGCCTGCGTCCGCGTCGTACGCCTGGGTCCAGCTGCGCCCGGCGCCCGACCTCCAGACGACGTGGGCGGTGGCCCCGTCGACCCTGACCTCCTCCACCGTCATGGTCCGGTCGCCGTCCCGTACGTCCCCGCGCCGCAGCTCGCGCGCCGGGACGGTGACGGGCTCCGCCGGCCGGGCACTCTCCGCCTCGTCCGCCGCGCGGGCGAGGGCCGCCGCCAGTTCCCGGGCCCGGCCGGGGGTGCAGCTCAGCGAGAGTCCGCCCGAGGGCGCCGAGGCCCTGAGCCCGACCCGCGCCCCGACGGGCACCACCTCCAGGGACGCCCCGCGTCCGTCGCCGTCCTCGAACCCGCCGCCGTGTCCGCCCGCCATCGCCGCACTCTCCCTTCCTCACCCGGTCCGCCGGCCGGCCCGGTACGGCCCGACGCCCTTCGGCGGGCCCCGGGCCGGTCATCCAGATTTCAGCACACGGGCGTTCCGCAGCCGGGCCGGTGCCCGGTCAGCGCTCGGCCACGACGACGTAGAACGTCACGGCCGCCAGGAAGGGCCCGGTGGCGAGGTGGTCGAGCCAGCGCCGGGCCGCTTCCCCGGTGAGGTGCCCGGCCTCGACGGCCCGCCGCGTGGTGCGCTCCAGCCCGAGGATCTCGTCGGCGGCGCGGACGTCCCGGAACACGGAGGTGATCGGGAGGACCGTCGGCACCGCGAATCCGGCGTCCGCCGCCAGCCGGGGCAGCCGGCTGCCGATGCGGGCGTTGCGGACGACTTCGTCCGTGACGTACCGGGTGTATGCCTGCGACAGGCCGCCGTCCGGGTGGTCGACCGTCAGCGTGCCCCAGTCCGGCTCCCCCATGACGAGCCGCCCGCCGGGCCGGAGCACCCGCCACGCCTCGCCGAGCGCCCGGGCGGGATCGGCGACGTGCTGCAGGACCCGGTCGGTACGGGCCCGGTCGACGCCGCCGTCCGGCAGCGGCAGTTCGTGGAGATCGCCGAGCCGGACGGTCACGTTGTCCCGTCCGGCGGTACGCTCCCCGGCGGCCGCCACCGCGGACTCGTCGTGGTCGACGCCGATCACGGTCCCCGTCGCGGTGACCACGTCGGCCAGCGCGCCGAGATCGGTGCCGGGGCCGCACCCGAGGTCGGCCACCGTCAGCCCCGCCCCGATCCCGAGTTCGTCGAGCATCCGCTTCTTGTAGGACCGGCCCGGTTCGGTGGCCGCGACCCGGTCGAGGTAGGCGATCGGGTCGGGGACAACGGTTTCGAACAAGAATGAGTTCATCGGCCCAGTCAACCAACTCCCTTGCTCCCGCGCGCTCCTGAGCACACCGGAGCCCTCCTCGGCCGGTTCTCCCCGGGCGGCGGCATCATCGGAGCCCGGGGAGAACGTTGCCCGCACGCGCCGGACGCCCGGGCCGCCCGGCGCGTGCGGGGAAGCACACGACGGGCGGCCTGCGCCGGAACCGGATTCCGGAGCCGTCGGCTCAGCCGTGCCAGACCTTCACGTAGCCGACGTTGTTGTTGTAGATCTCGTCACCGAAGCTCTCCGGGAGGGCGAAGGACTTCGAGTGGGTCTTCGCGATGTTGGTCAGCCTGAGCTTGTTGCACTGACCGTATCCCCTGATCGACGAGAGGCTGTCCTTCCAGTCGTCGCTGGGCTCGAACCCGTACCCCGCGCCGTCGCACGTCCCGTAGCTGCCGTAGATGTCGGAGATCATCTTGCCCTTGTAGCCGCCGTCCGAGTACCACGTCATCAGCTTCGTCGACCCCGCGAGACGAAGACCCTGGCGGGCCTCTTCCGGGGAGTTCGACGAGCACGACTCGCGGAGCGTCTCCAGCTTTCCGGAGGCGCCCTTCTGCCCCACCACCTTCGCGCAGTACTTGACCGCGGCGGTTGCTTCCGCCGGCGCCGCGGTGGCGGGAGCGGCCAGGGCCGCGGTGCCGGCGATCATCGCGGTGCCGATCACGCCGGTCGCGATGGCTCCGATCCGGGAACGGTTGAACTTCATGGGAAATCCCTTCTCTTATGGAGGGAGAGCGGGATATGAGCTGCCATGTCCCGCTCTCGCCCCGGTGTACGAGAAAGGTCGCAGCAGCTCACGGCGGCCGGGAAGATTGTTCGGCCGAGGCCGAATGTGGGGCCGGGCGGTTCCGGATGCCGGACCGGCCGGCGGGACACGGCGGCACCCGGGGGCGGAGCCGGGCCCGGCGTTCAGGACTCCAGTGCCTGGTGTATCTGTCTGCGGGTCAGCTTGTGTCCGACACGGGTGGACAGCCGGTGCAGTTCGGGCCGGCCCAGGGCGTGCGGGAAGCGGGCCAGGGAGCGTACGGCCGCGCCGGTCGACGAGGTCCGCAGGGGCGGGCGTTCCACCAGGGCGCCGAGGACGCGGATCGATTCGGGGCACGGCGGGAGCAGCGGGAGCAGCCGTACGAGGCCCACGAGCGCGGGCAGGTTGTACGGGTCGTAGGCGCCGTCGTCGCGGCCCCCGCCCTCGGCCGCGAGGTCCAGCCAGGGGATCACCGTGTCCCGGACCCGCCCGGGTCCGAGCGGATCGGCGAGGGCGAGCGCCCGGCGCTCCCAGGACCGGGCGGGGTGTCCGGCCGGTGCGCGCAGCGCGTGCGCCACGAGGGCGTGCCAGGAATCGCCGAGCACGGGCAGTTCGGCCAGGACCCGGTCGGCCCAGCGGTCACCGGGGTCGAGCACGGGTCCGCGCAGCCTGCCGAGCACCGGCTCCACGCACTCCCGCGGCCAGGAACCCTCCAGGGCCGAGCGGCGGAGCAGTCCGACGACCTCGTCGTGCGGCTGTCGGCCCGCGTCCAGCAGCGCGTGGGCGCAGGTCCACAGGTCGTCCTCCGTCCCGCAGGACCAGAGCCGGTCCGCCTTGTCCCTCAGCAGGGCCTCCCAGGCATCGCACCAGGAGCGTTCCGCGAAGCCTCGCGACACGGCGGCGAGCAGCACCGGAGCGCGCTTCCCGGCATCGGTGCCGTTCCGCTCCGGAGTCATGTGCTCGGCGAACGACCGGGCCAGCACGAGCCGTTGGTCCTCCGGCAGGCCGCGCAGCACCGCCATGACACCGAGTCCGTCGTCCCACCATCCGCTCCCCGGGAGGAGCAGGGCGCGCGACAGCGCCATCGGGTCGCCCCTGTCGACGAGCCCCCGGACGTACTCCACCCGCTCCCGTGACTCCCACGGCGATGTCACCGGTTCCATGTCTCCCGACCGTACGGGCCACCACTGACAACGCCGGGCCGTCCGGTGGGGTGCCCCGGCGGAATCCCGCCGTCCGCCCGGCCGCGGGGCGTCCGCCCGCCGGTCACGAGAAATGTCCGTTGCGGACCTGCCGTGCCTCTGCGTAGCGTCACCGGTCATGACGAGCCCTGCCCTGAGCACCGCACGACTGTGTCTGGAGCCGTACGCGCCCGGCGACGAGGAGGACTTCGTCGCGCTCTTCCAGGACCACCGGGTTTCCCGCTGGATGGGGAACGGGCCCTGCACCGAGGCCGAGGACCGCGCCCTGTTCGGGCGGATCTTCAGCAAGGTGTACGCCCAGGACCTGTTCGACGTGTGGGCGGTCCGGCACGGGGGCCGGTTCGTCGGGCACGCCGAGATCAAGCCGTCCGAGGAGGTGGGCGGCCACGAAATCGTCTACGCGCTGGCCGTCACCGCGTGGGGGCGCGGGTTCGGCACCGAGATCGCCGAGGTGCTGACCGGCTACGGCTTCGGCACGCTCGGGCTTCCCGAGGTGCACGCCACGGTGGCCGCCGAGAACGCCGCGTCCCTGGCGCTGTTGGGCCGGATCGGGTTCCGGCACGTCCGGGACATGCTGGAGGACGACGGCAGCACGACCCGGGTGCTGACCCGCTCCGCCCCGCCCCACCCCCACGCCGACGCCGACGCCGACGCCGACGCCGACGCGCGAGTCTGACCCCGGCCTGTACCCGGCCCGGGGCCCCGGCCGGTCAGCCCCGGTAGACGTCCAGG
This sequence comes from Streptomyces sp. NPDC002669, assembly GCF_042889165.1. Lineage (NCBI taxonomy): Bacteria > Bacillati > Actinomycetota > Actinomycetes > Kitasatosporales > Streptomycetaceae > Streptomyces > Streptomyces sp. NPDC002669. Next base: position 27,213 of record NZ_JBIAQQ010000019.1, read on the forward strand.
TAGCCGCACATGCCGAACTCCCCGTGTCCGGAGGGCCGTTCCGCGTGCACTTGGGCGTCGCCGAGATAACCGCCGTCCCCGCGCTCCAGCGCGTCGAGCCGTTCGCCGGTCGCCGCGGAAGCGGCGGCGGCTCCCCGCCGCCAGCGGTCGCGCCAGTCCTCGATCCGGGGGCGCACGAGCGCGGCCGCCGCCCGGTGGAAGGCGGCGAGCGGCGCGGGGTCGCCCGCCTCGGTGGATTCGCGCAGGGCGAGGAAGCCCTCGACCGCGAGGTCGCGGCGCGCCCGGGCGGCCCGTTCCCGTTCCGCCTCGGAGCCGTCGACGGGCAGGGCGGCCACCGCCCGGTAGGTCTCCGGGTCCGTCAGGTGCTCCGGCGGCAGGGTGAGCACGGCGTCGCCCGCCTCGGGCAGCCCGCCGTTCTCCATCAGGACGACGAGCCGCAGCCCGTCCCCGGCGACGAGCCGGTGGATCGTGCCCGGCGCGAACCGGACCAGCGCGCCGGGCGAGAGCGGCGTCCGCCGGAATCCCGAGGCGGTGAGGGTCTGCACCGAGCCCGTGCCCCCGACCACCACGTACCCCTCGGAACAGGCGAGGTGGAGATGGGGCGTCCCGCCGCGCAGGCCGTCCGCGGCGGGCCAGTCGTAGACCCGCAGGTGGGACACCGCGACGCCGCCGGGCAACCCCTCGAAGGTGGGCACAGTCGCTCCTCCGCCCTTTCGTCCGGGCGCTCCGCGCCGGATGCTTGGCAAGCGCTTTCCACGCCGGTCCGTACGGTACTCGCACCGCCCTTGACGCGACAGCCCCCGGATTCCGGTGCCGCCCTGCGGGCCGGTGTCAGTGGTGGGGTGCAGACTGGCCCGTATCCGGCACAACGGCGTTTCGGGAGGTTCGGTCATGACCGACGTACTGCTCACCGTGGGCACCCGCAAGGGACTCTTCATCGGCCGCAGGCACGGTGGCGGGTGGGAGTTCGACGGCCCGCACTTCAACGCACAGGCGATCTACTCGGTCGCCATCGACACCCGGAGGAAGGTCCCCCGGCTGCTGGTCGGCGGCGACAGTTCGCACTGGGGCCCTTCGGTCTTCCACTCCGACGACCTGGGCAGGACGTGGGTGGAGCCGCAGCAGCCGGCCGTGAAGTTCCCCCGGTTCACCGGGGCTTCGCTGGAGCGGGTCTGGCAGCTGCACCCGGCGGGCCCCGAGGCGCCCGATGTCGTGTACGCGGGGACGGAGCCCGCCGCGCTGTTCCGCTCCGAGGACGGCGGGGAGTCGTTCGAGCTGGTCCGTCCGCTGTGGGAGCACCCGACGCGTTCGCGGTGGGAGCCCGGCGGCGGCGGCGAGGGCCTGCACACCGTCCTGACGGACCGGAGGGACCCCCGCGCCGTCACCGTGGCGGTGTCCACGGCCGGGGTGTTCCGCACCAAGGACGGCGGCGCGAGCTGGGCCCCGTCGAACAAGGGGGTGTCGGCGGTCTTCCTGCCCGACCCGAATCCGGAGTTCGGCCAGTGCGTCCACAAAGTGACCAGGGACGCGGTCGACCCCGACCGGCTCTACCTCCAGAACCACTGGGGGGTGTTCCGCAGCGACGACTCCGGGGACAACTGGACCGACATCGGGCGGGGCCTGCCCTCGGACTTCGGTTTCGCCGCGGCCGCGCACCCGCACCGCCCGAACACGGTGTACGTCTTCCCGATCAACGCCGATTCCGACCGGGTGCCCGCCGAGCACCGCTGCCGGGTGTTCCGCACCGACGACGCGGGCGGGACCTGGGAGCCGCTGTCGGCCGGTCTGCCCGAGGGCACCCATTACGGCACGGTGCTGCGGGACGCCCTGTGCACGGACGACGCCGACCCGGCGGGCGTCTACTTCGGCAATCGCAACGGCGAGGTGTACGCGAGCGCGGACGACGGGGACAGCTGGCAGCAGCTCGCCTCGCACCTGCCGGACGTCTTCTGCGTGCGGGCGGCGGTCATCGACGCCTGACCCCCGCAGTCGGCCGGACCCTCCGGCGCGATCGGCCCGCCCCGGGGCTCCCGGGGTGTTTTCGAAAAGCCCGCCGAGCCCGGTGACGGGAACGGCACCGGCCCCCGGAGGGGGCGGCGCCGTTCCCGTGCCGTGCCGGACCGCGAGCGGCCGCGCTACGGCAGTCGCCAGTCCACCGCCGGAGCGCCCTGGCCGAGCAGGAGTTCGTTGGTGCGGCTGAACGGGCGCGAGCCGAAGAAGCCGCGGTCCGCCGACATCGGCGAGGGGTGCGCGGACTCGATCGCCGGATAGTCGCCGAGGAACGGCCGGAGGTTGCGGGCGTCGCGCCCCCACAGCACGGACACCAGTGGTTTGCCGCGCGCGGCCAGTGCCCGGATGGCCTGTTCGGTCACTTCCTCCCAGCCCTTGCCGCGGTGCGCGCCCGGCTTGCGGGGGGCCGTGGTGAGCGCCCTGTTCAGCAGCAGCACACCCTGGCGCGTCCAGGGCGTCAGGTCGCCGTTGGACGGGCGCGGCAGGCCCAGGTCCGTGTGCATTTCCCGGAAGATGTTCTCCAGGCTGCCGGGCACCTGGCGGATCTCGGGGGCCACCGAGAAGCTCAGCCCCATCGCCATTCCGGGTGTCGGATAGGGGTCCTGACCGACGATCAGGACGCGTACCTCGTCGAAGGGCTGCTGGAACGCGCGCAGGACGTTCGCCCCGGCCGGCAGGTAGGTGCGGCCGGCCGCGACCTCCGCCCGCAGGAAATCGCCCATCGCGGCGATGTGTCCGGCCACGGGGGCGAGTGCCTCGGCCCAACCGGGCTCTACTACTTCATTCAAGGGTCGTGGTGCCACGGTGGATCACTCTACCGGCGTAGTCGGACAACTCCCGTCCGTTCCCACCCGCATCGACCCGCACCACCCCGCATCGGCCCGGAGCCGCCCGCCGAAGCGGGACGGCCGCTCCCCCGGTCCCGGTCCGCGGGGGTGGGGATAGGCTGCCGCCGTCGTGATCCCCTTCCCCGTTGGAGCCGGTCCATGAGCTCAGCCAGGCGTTCGCCGGAAAGCACCGCTGCGGCCTCGGGGCCGTACGTGCTCGGCGTGGACTCGGGCGGTTCGGGGCTGCGGGTGGCGCTGGGCGCGGTCGAGGCGTCCGGCCCGGTGGCGACGGCGGTCTGCGCCGGCCCGGTGCGCACCGGGCCGGCCGGGATCGACGCGGACCACCTGCTGGAACAACTGCTGCCCGCCGCCCGCCGGTTGCTGGAGGAGCACGGCGGTGCGGACGGCCGCGGGATCGGGGCGGTGGCGATCGGCGCCGCCGGCATGGCGACGCTCGGCGGGCAGTTGCGCGCGGAGCTGCCGTCGGCCCTGGAGAAGGCGCTCGGGGTGCGGCGGCTGGCCCTCGCCGCCGACGCGGTGACCGCGTACGCGGGAGCGGTCGGCCAGCGTCCGGGCGCCGTCGTCGCGGGTGGCACGGGCATGATCGCGCTGGGCACGGACCTGCGGAGCTGGCGCCGGGCCGACGGCTGGGGGCACCTGCTGGGCGACAGCGGCGGCGGCGCCTGGATCGGCCGGGCCGGACTGGAGGCGGCCATGCGCGCCCACGACGGGCGGCGCGGCGGGTCCGCCGCACTGCTGGCCCGGCTGGAGGCGGTGTTCGGACCGGCTCCGGAACTGCCGGGGCTGCTCTATCCGCGTACCGACCGCCCCGCCGTACTGGCCTCGTTCGCGCCCGAGGTCGCGGCGTGCGCCGGGGACGACCCGGTCGCCGCGGGCATCCTGCGCGAGGCCGCCGGACACGTCGCGGACGCGGCCGCGGCGGTGTGTCCCGAGGCCGGGGCCGACGGCGAGCCGTGCGAGGTGGCGCTGACGGGCGGTCTGTTCCGGATGGGCGATCCGCTGCTGCGGCCGTTGCGCGCGGAGCTGGCGCGCCGGCTTCCGCGGGCACGGGTGGTCCCCGGTTCGGGTGATCCGCTGACGGGCGCGCTCGTCATCGCCCGGGCGCTGGCGACCGGGGACCTGCTGCTGCCCCGCCATCCGACCCTGCTCGGCGTGCCTGGTGACGGGCCTGCGCGAGAAAACGAGTAGGAGGCGACAGAGCAGGACAGTCGACAGGTATGCCACTCATCGGATAAAAGGGGACAGATGTCGCCCGTCCGGGCCCTCCCCGAACAGAGGCGCACCCAAAACCAGTAGCATGCGGCGCCATGAGCACCCCCACTGGGCCCGCTTCCGGCCTGCCTGTACGAATGCCGCGACCTCGCCAGTCCGGACGGCACCGCCGCCCGGAGCCCGTGGTCGCACCCGAGGGCGCCGCCGCGCTCGTCCTCGCCATCCCCGGTACCCCCTCCTCGGCCACCCGCGGTCTGGCCGAGGAAGTGATCAGCATCGCCCGTTCCGAGCTGCCCGGCCTCAACGCCCGGATCGGTTACCTCGACGGCGACGACGCCGAGTACCCCACGCTCTCCTCCGTCCTCGCCCACTGCGCCGCCGAGCGCGTCGCGCGCTACGAGCAGGCGCAGGCCGCGGGCCGTGAGGTCGCCGAGCCCGAGGGGCCGTCCGCCGTCGTCGTACCGCTGCTCGCGGGACCCGACAGCGCCCTGATCCGGCGGATACGGCAGGCGGTGATGGACAGCGGCACGCAGGCCGAGCTGACCGACGTGCTGGGCCCGCACCCGCTGCTCGCCGAGGCTCTGCACGTGCGCCTCTCCGAGGCCGGGCTGGCCCGCGCCGACCGGGCGAGGCTCTTCACGGTGGCGACGGCCGCCGACGGCATCGTGCTGGCGACGGTGGGCGGCGAGGAGGCCGTGCAGGCCGCCGGGATCACCGGCATGCTGCTGGCCGCCCGGCTGGCGGTGCCCGTGATGGCCGCGGCGCTCGACGTGGAGGGTTCCGTCGCGTCGATCGCCGAGCAGCTCACCGGGTCCGGCTCGGTGCAGCTCGCGGTGGCGCCGTACCTGGTCGGCCCGGAGGTGGCCGAGGGTCTGCTGGACGCCGCCGCGAAGGAGGCCGGCTGCGCGACGGCCGAGCCGCTCGGTGCGTACCCGGCGATCGGCAAGCTCGTGCTGTCGATGTACATGACGACGCTCGGGATCACGCCGGTGACGCCGCAGGGCGCCCAGGCGCACTGACCCGGTGCCGGGTTCCCGGCGGCCCAGCCGTCCGCGAGCGCCGGACGGGACCGGTCCTCCGGTCCCGTCCGGCGCTCGTGCCGTGTGCGGGGTGCGGTCAGCCGAAGATCACGCAGGAGGCGGCGGGAACGTCCAGTGAGCCGGCCCGCTCCGGGACGCCGGTCTCCGGGTCGACGTCGAACCAGGTGACGTTCCCGGACCGCTCGTTGGCCGCGTACAGCCTGCGCCCGGTGGGGTCGAGCGCGAGATCGCGCGGCCAGTGCCCGCCGCAGTCCACGGCCGTGACCGGGGTGACCCGCTCGCCGGTGGGGTCGAGCGCGAGGACGGAGATGCTGTCGGGGCCCCGGTTGGCGGTCCAGAGGAACCGTCCGTCGGGCGAGACGACCACCTCGGACGGGTACGCCGCCGCGTCGCTGTCCGCCGGCGCCCCGTCCGGCAGCACGGGCGTCTCCCCGACCGGCTCCAGGACTCCGGCGGCGGCGTTCCACCGGCACGTGGTGACGGTGGGTTCCAGCTCGTTCAGGACGTAGGCGTGGCCGCCGGCGGGGTGGAAGGCCAGGTGGCGCGGGCCCGTGCCCGGCCGCAGGGGCGTCTCTCCGTGCGGCCGCAGCTCCCCGGTGGCCGGGTCGAGCGCGCAGATCCGTACGGAGTCGGTCCCCAGGTCCACGGACAGGACCCAGTTCCCCGACGGGTCCGGCAGCACCTGGTGGGCGTGCGGGGACCGCTGGCGGTCGGGGTTCGGGCCGCTGCCCTCGTGCCGGAGCACGGAGGCGGCCGGGCCGAGCGAGCCGTCCGCCCTGACGGGCAGGGCGGTGACGCTGCCGGAGTTGTAGTTGGCGGTGAGCAGGTGGCCGCCCGCGAGCGCCAGATGGGTCGGGCCGCCGCCGTCCACCGGGCGGGTCCCGTCGACCGGCCGCGGTACGTCGCCGGTGACGTCCAGCGCGGCCGCCGCGCCGTCCTCGGTCTCGCTGACCGCGTAGAGCACGCCGCCGGCCGGGCCCGTGCCCCGGCCGAGAGCGAGGTACGAGGGGTCGGGCACCGCGTCCGTGGCGCCGAGGGCGGTCAGCGCCCCGGACTTCGCGTCCACGGCGGCGACGGTGATTCCCGGTCCGCCCGCCGAGGTGAACGAGCCGATGAACGCCCGTGTCGCACCGCTGTCGCTGCCCATCGCACTGCCCCTCTCGGCCGACTGATCACGGCCGCGCACGGCCGTGATCTTCCGGGGCGACGGTAGCAGTGACCGCCCTGGTACGGACCAGCGCCTCGGTCACCGGCCCGGTGCGACGGGGCGGTTCACGCTCCGACCAGCGGCGCCCCGGGGTCGGAGCGCAGCGGTGCGGCGAGTTCGGCGAGCGCCCGTTCCAGGCCGTGCAGATGGGCGAGCGCGGGTCCGGCCGCGGCCGGGTGCGGCGGGAGACTCGGGACGGGGTCCGTGCCGTGCGGCGGTTTCGGGGTCGTCAGGGCCTCCACGGACGCCTCCACGCGCCAGCAGGCGGCGGCGAGCCGGGCGTCGTGGCTGGCTTCCGGGTCGGCCGCGACGGAGGCCAGGCCGCGCACCTCGCGGGCGCAGTCGTCCAGCAGCGCGAGCACCTGCCCGGCGCGGACCCGGCGGGCCCGCAGCGGGCTCAGCGGGTGGACCAGCGGGGCCAGGGACAGCCGCACCCGGCCCAGGAGCGCCTCCAGTTCGGCGATCCGGGGCGCCGGGTCCGCGGTGGGCGATCCCGAGAGCCGGGCGGCGGCCTCCGCGGTGCAGGCGTGCACACAGCGCAGGGCCCGCTGGATCCAGGCGTCGGTCGTGGCGTGCGTGGTGACGGGCAGGACGAGGAGCACCGCGAGCATCGCGCCGAGCGCGCCCACGCCGGTCTCGGCCAGTCGCAGCGCGAGCAGCGCCGGGTCCAGTACGCCGAGGAGTCCGTAGAGCGCGCCGGCCATCACCGTGACCGAGAGGACCATCCAGGTGTAGGAGACCGCCGCGGTGTAGAAGATGCCGAAGACCCCGGCGGCGACGAGGAGCGCGGTGGGCGCGGGCGCCCCGTGCAGGGGGACGACGACGGCCAGGCCGACGGGGATGCCGATCAGCGTGCCCAGGATCCGGCGGAAGCCGCGCACCAGCGTCTCGCCGCGCGAGGCGGTGTTCACGAACACCCACCAGGTGGCGCCCACGGCCCAGTACCACCGTTCCTCGGAGAGGAGCAGTCCCGCCGTGAGGGCGAGGGCGCCGCCGGCGGTCGCCTGGACCGCCTGGCGCGTGGTCGCCCTGGCCAGGCCCCGGCCGGTCACCGGGGCGAGGGCGACGGCGGGCGGCTGCCGCCGCTCGTAGCACCACAGGCCGAAGCGGACGGTCGAGGAGACGAGCAGCGAGAGGGCGATCGCGGTGTACAGCTCGGGCAGTTGCCCCGGCAGGGTGTGGAGGAACTGCGCGGTGAAGAAGGCCATGAACGCGAACACGCCGAGCGAGTGGCCGCGCGGCCCCCAGCGCCGGGCGTACACGCCCGCGCCCACGATCACGAGGAAGACCGCGTCGCGCGCCATCGGGTGGTCGTGCAGCCCCGCGGCGAGAGCGAGCACGGGGAAACCGGCGACGGGCAGCAGGGCCGTGGTGACCGCCTGGCCGCGCACCGTGGTGTCCAGCACCGTGAACAGGGCCAGCAGGGCGGCGAGGCCGCCGGTGATGGCCGCGACGAGCGAGTGGCCGGTCAGTCCGCACAGCGCGACGGCCGCTCCGATGCCGAGGACGGCCCGGAGGGCGCCGCGCAGCCGCGCCCGGCCCGGGTCCGGGGAAACGAACATCCTCTTCAGCACCGCATGCTCCCGCTTCAGCGCACCGGCTCCGTGCACCGGCATGAAAAAGGCGCCGCGGAGATCCGCAGCGCCATCGACGGGTACATCACAACATCTTTCCGAATCATGGCTCAACTCGGCGCGAAAGCGATGGGCCATTGGCCCAGTGAACCGCCCGTCCGGCGCACCACGGGTAAGCCAACGGACCGGCGGCGCACCGTGTCCGGGCCGTCCCGTCGCGCCGTGGACCGGTGGCGACGGGACGGCGCTCCCGCGGCGGGAGCCGGGCCCGTCAGCGGGTCGGCGTCCGTTCCTCGGCGGGGGTCAGGAGGTGGGTCAGATGGCGGGCCGACGCCTCCCAGGACCAGGTCTCCTCGACCCAGGCGCGGCCCGCGGCGCCCATCGCGGCCCGGTCGGGGTCGAGGAGTATGCGGGTCAGCGCCTCGGCGACGGCCGTGTGGTCGGTGCCGTCCACGACCCGGCCGGTCCTGCCGTCGAGCACGGTGTCCGGGGCGCCGCCCGAGTCGCCGACGACCACCGGCAGCCCGCTCGCCGCCGCCTCCAGGAAAACGATCCCGAGCCCTTCGGCCTCCAGTCCGGCCCTGCGGGTGCGGCACGGCATCGCGAAGACGTCCGCCGCGGCGTAGTAGGGGGGCGTGTCGGTGTGCGACACACCGCCCACGAAGCGGACGGCTCCCCCGCCGTGGCGTTCGGCCAGCTTGCGCAGCCGGGCCTCGTCGGGACCCTGGCCGACCACCACCAGCACCGCGTCGGGCACCTTGCTCCGGATCAGCGGCAGGGCCCGGATCAGCATGTCCTGCCCCTTGCGGGGGACGAGCCTGGCGACGCACAGGATGATGCGCGCCCCGTCCGGGCCGAGTCCGGCCCGCAGCTCCGCCGCGTCGGCGGGCGGCCGGTACGTCTCGGCGTCGACGCCGGGCACCAGCCGGCTCATGTGCACTCCCGGGCCGAGGGCGGGCCGGATCCGGTCGCGGGTGTACTGCCCCAGGTAGGTGACGACGTCGACGCCGCGGCCCATCCGGCGCATGAGCCCGCGCGCGCCGGGGGTCCGGGCCCACCAGATCTCGTGGCCGTGCGTGGTGGCCACGATGCGCCGCACGCCGCTGCGGCGCAGGGCCGGCGCCATCAGGGCCAGGGGGGCGGCGGCCCCGAACCAGACCCGGTCGCAGCCGTGGCTCCGGGCTATCTCGACGGCCCTGCGGGTCGCCCGGGCGGTCGGCAGCAGCGTGCGGCTGCGGTCCCGTACGACGGGGAACGGGAGCCGCGCGTCGTAGGCGGTGTCCCCGGGCTCGTGCGAGGTGTAGACGACCACGTCGTCGTCGGGCACGCGGGTGGCCATCGCGTGGACGAAGGTTTCGATGCCGCCCTGGCGGGGCGGGAAGTCGTTGGTGATGACGAGGGTGGAGCCCATGGGGATATCGGTTCCTTCGGCTGGACGGGATCGGTCGGTCCGCGGGGAAGCGGGGTGCGGGCACGGACGTGGTGCCGCACGGCCGTTTTCGGGCAGGCGGATGTCTCCGGGCGGGTGTTTTCGGGCAGGCGGGCGTTTTCGGGCAGGCGGAAACGGACGGTGCGCACGGGTGATGGTGGTGGGGGGTGCCGGGCGGGTGGCGGCGCCGGGTCAGTAACCGGTCGGGCGCACCAGTCCCGTCTCATAGGCGTGGACCGCGGCCTGGGTCCGGTCGCGCAGCCCCAACTTGAGCAGTATCCGGCCCACATGGGTCTTCACGGTCTGCTCGGCGACCACCAGGCGTACGGCGATCTCGGCGTTGGACAGGCCCTGCGCGATCAGGGAGAGGACCTCGGTCTCACGCTCCGTCAGATCGCCCGCGCGGCCCTTCGCCGGGGGGCGCGGCGTGGCGCTCACCCGGGCGAACTCGGCGATCAGCCGCTTGGTGATGTTCGGGGCGAGCAGGGCCTCGCCTGCCGCCACCACCCGTACCGCGTGGGCGAGTTCGTCGGCCGACGCGTCCTTCAGGAGGAAGCCGGACGCGCCGGCGCGCAGCGCCTCGTAGACGTACTCGTCGAGGTCGAAGGTGGTGAGGACGAGGACCTTGACGGTGGCGCCGTCGCGTCCGGTGACGGTGCGCGTCGCCTCGATCCCGCCGAGCCGGGGCATGCGGATGTCCATCAGGACCACGTCCGGGTCGAGTTCGGCCACCTTCTCGACGGCGTCGACGCCGTCCACCGCCTGGCCGACCACCTCGATGCCGGGTTCCGCGTTGAGCAGCACCGTGAAGCCCTGACGGACCATCATCTGGTCGTCGGCGATCAGAACGCGAATGGCCGTCATCGGCTTTCCTCGGCAGGGTCGGTGGGGGCGGCGCGCCCCGCTGGGGGCGGTGTGGGCAGTATCGCAGCGACCTCGTAACCGCCGTCCGGGGTGGTTCCGGTGACGATCTCGCCGCCCAGCATCGCGGTGCGCTCGCGCATGCCGAGCAGGCCGTGGCCCGCGCCCGGCGAGGGCGGTACCGCCCGGTCGGGGGCGGTGTTGGTGACCCGGACGGCGACCTCGGACGCACCGTGGCCGATCTCCACCCGTACCCGGGCGCCCGGTGCGTGCCGCATCGCGTTGCTGAGCGCCTCCTGCACGATGCGGAAGGCGGACAGTTCGACCCCCGGGGAGAGCGGGCGCGGCTCCCCGGTGGTCTCGGCGGTGACCTCGACCCCGGCGCCCCGCGCGTTGTCGACGAGTTCGTCCAGCCGGTCGAGGGTGGGCTGCGGGGCGTGCCGGGCCGCCTGCGGGAGGGGGTCCTCCGAGCGCAGCACGCCCAGGACGCGGCGCAGTTCGGTGAGGGCGTCGACCGCGTTGCGGCGGATGCCCTCGACGTTCTCCCGCAGTTCGTCGGACGGGTTGTCGACCAGGTGCGGGACGACCTGCGCCTGGATGGAGATGACCGACATGTGGTGGGCGACCACGTCGTGCAGTTCCCGGGCGATGCGGTTGCGTTCCTCCAGCAGGGTGCGCCGGGCGCGTTCCTCGGCGGTGAGTTCCTCCTGCACGACGAGTCGGGTACGGGCCACGACCAGGCCGCGCAGGGCGGCACCCATCCCCGCGGCGACGAGCAGGACGGCGGCGGCGAGTCCGGGGCCGGGGCCGTCGCTCCAGGGGACGGCCCGGCCGCAGGCGAATCCCACCAGCATGGTGATCGTCAGGGCCTCGGCGGTGATCCGGGGGCGTACCCGCAGGGCGAGCAGGAACAGCACACCGGCCTGCACCGCGATGTTGGCCTCGTTCCAGGGGAACGCCACGTGGTCCGGGATGGTGACTCCCTCCCGGGGGAACACCATCTGGCCGGAACTGGCGTTCGTGGCGAACGGGGTGATCACCACCATGACGAGCACCGACGTCCACCAGGCCGGGACCGGGCGGTACAGGGCGGCGACGAACGCCGCCGACTGGACACCGGCGAACAGGAGGCCGAGCAGGAGGCCCGTCCCGAGTTCGAAGGTGTACTGGTTGGTGTTGGTGATGAGCACGACCATCGCGAGCAGCACCAGCGGCACCAGGATCACCGGTCGCCATTCCAGCCAACGCGGCCGCCCGTTCGGGTCGGTGGCCGATGTCATGAGGTCCTTGTGCAGGGCGCGGGGCAACTCCCGCAGCACCCGCGCCGACCACTTCGTCATGTCTCCCCGGTTCACAGGTCGCACCTTATGCACGTCGTGCCGCCGCCCGTCCGGGGCGCCCTTCACGGACGACCAGGCTCCTGCGCCGCGACCGCCCCTGTTCGTGGCCCCGGAACGCCGCCCAGCAGACCGTCAGCGCGAGGGCGAACACGGGCAGCCAGGCCAGCCGGGCGAGCACCCAGCCGGGATGGTCGGGGACGGTGTGCAGCCCCGTCAGGGCCCCGCCCGCCGACAGGCCGAGCGCGGTGACCGCGATCATCGCGGTCTGGTGCCACAGGAACACCGTCATCGCGGAGAGGTTCAGTACCGCCACCGCCGCCCAGACGGCGGGACGCCGCAGCACCCGGCGCAGCGGGCCGAGCAGCAGCAGCGCCGCACCGCACTGCGCGAGGCCGAAGGTGACCACGGCGAGGGTCGGCGGGTCGAGGTTGGAGACCTCCGTGCCGGGCACACCGACCATGGCGGCCGGGTAGCCGCCCCACCCGACCAGTCCGGCGGTGGCCGCGGCCCCGCCGAGCAGCAGGATCCAGCCGGTCCGGCGGCTCCGCAGCTCACCGCGTGCCCACGCCGCGCCCAGGCAGTACAGCACCAGCCAGCCGGCCGCCACGTTGACCGAGGCGAACGCGGTGGGCGTGTCCAGGCCGAACCGGTAGAGGTCGACGACGAGCACGACGGCGAACGGCCAGAGCGGGTGCAGCCGCGCCACCAGCGGGGTGGCCGCCGTCAGCGCCGCGAAGACCGCCAGGAACCACAGCGGGGACCAGACCAGTTTGCACAGGGCCCGCACGGTGCCCTGGTCCGTTCCGGAGGCCAGCATCGCGCACGCCGCCACGGTCCACACGGCCAGTACGACGACCACCGGGCGCAGCAGCCTGGTCATGCGGGCGCGGAGCCACTGGCCGTAACTCCCGCCCCGGGCCATGGCGTCGGCGTGGCTCCTGGCCGCGACCTGGCCGCCGACCAGGAAGAAGAGCGCGAGGGTCTGGAAGACCCAGGAGGCCGGTACGAGTCCGGGCAGGTACTGGAGCGGGCTCGCGCCGTGCAGGGTGCCGCTGTCCGCGACCAGGGCGGTCACCAGCCAGTGGCCGAGGACCACTCCGAGGATGGCGACGGCGCGCAGGGCGTCGACGGTGCGGTCGCGGTCGGCGGGGGTGGCGGCGTCGATCCGCCGGACGAGGTCACGCATGGCGTCCTCCCGGGGCCGAAACGGGTGCCGCGTCCGCGGCCCCGGCGTCCGCGCGGTTCTCCCCGGTCACGATCCGGGCCATGTTCCTCAGCGATTCGGAGCCGCTTCGCAGGTAGTCGCTGTGACCGGCGGAGCCCGCCGCGAAGGTCTCGGCGCCGAAGGCGGGCGAGACCGGGTCCGTCCCGAACCCGATGTCCACGAAGGGCAGTCGGAGCCTCACGTGGGGCACGTCGGCGATCCAGTCGTCGCTGCCGCGGCCCGCCCAGACGGTGGCCCGGGCGTGCAGGGCCGCGGCGTTCCCGTAGCCGGTGCCGGGGCTGCCGTACAGGACGATGCCGGCGACCCGCAGTCCGTGTGCGGCCCGCGCGCAGACGACGGAGCCGTAGGAGTGGCAGAGCAGGGTGGTCCTGGCCGTGGGTCTCATTCTTCTCAACTCCCCGATGAACGAGCGCAGTCCGGGGGCCGCCTCGACGGCCCGCCCCGAGGTCAGCGAGGTCGTGCTCACGGTGGTCGGCGTCCGGTAGCCGAGCCAGGCGATCACGGCCGACCGCCCGCCCAGTTCCTCGCGCAGGGCGAGCGCTCCCTTGCGCAGCCGCCAGTAGTGGTCGAGGTCGACGCCCGCGCCCGGGACCAGTACGGCGATCCGCTCGGCGCGGGACAGGTCGCCGACGACCTCGGCGCCGCGGCCCCCGTCGCGTCCGTCGAAGGAGAGGAAGTGGCGGCCGGGTCCGGCCATCGCGCGCAGCGCCTCGGCCCGTCCGTGGTCCTTGTGCCGGGCCGCCGCCCGCCCGGCCGCTTCGATGTCGGCGCGGGTCGCGGCGTACCGCTCGGCGAGGGCCCCGGGGTCGGCGGTGTGCAGGGGTCCGTGGGCGGCCGGGGCGGGCGCGGGCACGGCCGAGGGAATCGCCGCGCCCGAGACCGGCACGGCCACCGAGGCGGCCACCAGCGCGGCGAGCAGGCCGTGACGCAGTCGGGTTCCGCGCGGGTGGGACCGCATGAGGGGTGTTCCTTCCGTACCGGGTCGGCCGGGGCTTCCCGTGCCGGGTGGCCGGGGCTTCGGGTACAGAAGTTATGGACGGCGGCCCGTAGTCGGCGTCCCACCGGGGTGTGAACCTTCCTCGTAGCTCTGAGGGACTACAGGTATGAGCGTCATCGAGCCGGGCCGGACATGTCCGTCAGACCCGCCTTTCGCACCGTTGGTACATTCGCAGCCCCGACCGACCCACCAGGAAGAGACCGACGGAACCATGGCGGTGGACGCCCTCGACACCCGCATCCTGCGGCTGCTCATCGAGCAGCCGCGCACCAGCGTCCGCGAGTACGCGCGCATCCTCTCGATCGCCCGGGGCACCCTCCAGGCCCGGATCGACCGGCTGGAGCGGGACGGGGTGATCACGGGCACGGGACCGGTGCTGTCCCCCGCCGCGCTGGGTCATCCGGTCCTGGCCTTCGTCCATCTGGAGGTCACCCAGGGGCATCTGGACGAGGTGGGCGAGGCGCTCGCCGCGGTGCCGGAGATCGTCGAGGCGTTCTCGACGACGGGGGGCGGCGATCTGCTGGCGCGGGTGGTGGCCCGGGACAACGGGCATCTGGAGGACGTGATCCAGCGGCTGATCCGGCTGCCGGGCGTGGTCAGGACCCGTACCGAGGTGGCGCTGCGCGAACGGGTCGCGCACCGGCTGCTGCCGCTCGTCGAGTCGGTGGGACGCACGACGGCCGGTGGCCGGAAGTGATCGCCGGTCCGGCGTGCCGAGGGCCCCGGGTCCACCGGACGAACGGCCGGCCGTTCCGCGACGGGGTGGGACGGGGCGGGACGGGGTCCGGCGGACCGATATCCTGATCTTGCCGCGCGCCCCCCACCTCGCCCCGATCCCGTCGGGTCGCCGCCGTGGCAGCAGAAGCGGCCCACGATCCGAGATTGGTGCACAGGTGCTGGTAGCTGGTCGGTACCGGTTGATATCCCCCATCGGCCGCGGCGGCATGGGGGAGGTGTGGCGCGCCGCCGACGAAGTGCTCGGCAGGGCGGTCGCGGTGAAGCTGCTGCTGGGCGACCACGCCGACGAGTCGGCCACCGCCCGGTTCCGCCTGGAGGCGCAGACCGCGGCCCGGCTGAGCCACCCCCATCTGGTGGCCGTGTTCGACTTCGGCGCCTGGGAGGACCGTTTCTTCCTCGTGATGGAGCTCGTCGAGGGCAGGAGCCTGGGCGATCTGCTCGCGGCCGAGGAGCGGCTCGGCGCCGAACAGGTGGCCCGGATCGCGGGGCAGGCGGCCGCCGGGCTCGCCGCCGCCCACCGCCAGGGCATCGTGCACCGCGACATCAAGCCGGGGAACCTGATGCTGGACGCCGAAGGGTCCGTCAAGATCGGCGACTTCGGCATCGCCCAGTTCGTCGACGACCCCTCGGCCGCGCTGACCACCACGGGGCAGATCGTCGGCACCAGTCTCTATCTCGCCCCGGAGCGGGCCCTGGGCCGCACGGCCGGCTCGGCGTCCGACATGTACTCCCTCGGCTGCGTGATCTACCAGCTCCTGCTGGGCCGGCCGCCGTTCCGTTCGGACACGGCGACCGCGACGCTCTATCAACATGTCGACACCGCACCGGTGCCGCTGCGCCAACAGGGCGTCGACCTGTCCCCGGCCTTCGACTCCTATCTGCTGGGGCTGCTGGCGAAGCAGCCCGAGGACCGGCCCGGTGCGCAGCAGGTCGCCGACTGGTTCCAGAGCGGTGCCTGGCGGGGACAGCCCGAGCCGCTCCCGATGTACTCCCCCGCGCCCCCGCCGCCGACCGGCGCCCCCCGCACCGCGCCGCCGGGCGCGGGCGCCCCTCACCTCCAAGCGCCCGCGCCCGCGTTCGCTCCCGGGCCCGGCTCCGACCCGCAGGCCGGGGGCCCTGCGACGTACCGCCTGCCGCAGACCGGTGGCCACCGGCGGCGCGCGGCCGAGCGTCCGCCGTCCGGCCGGCGGGCCGCGCCGGAGCGTCCGCTCACCGGTACGCGTGAGGCGATCAGGCGGCGCCCTCGGGTGGCGAGCGCCATCGCCGGCACGATCGCCTTCATCGCGGCGGTGTACCTGGGGATGGCCCTGTTCTCCCCGGACAACGGGTCGGAGGGCACCCCCGAGACCGGTTCGACCGCGACCACCGGGCCCGAGGCACCGGCTCCCTGACCGCGCGTCGGCCCGGATCCGGGCGAAGCGGCCGTGCGTCGGGGCCGGGGCGGCGGCCCCGGCCCCGTTCCCGTTTCCCGCCCCGCTCCCGGCCGTCGTGCGATCGCACCACCGCGGCTTGACCAAACTTGCCAAGTCTCCCGGCGGCCGACGCAGTTCATTGACGAGTTCATGGCGACGTGTGAGTGTTCGGTCGCTCGATCACGGGCGCCGGAAACCGGCGGCCGCCGCTGTCGCGTCTTCGTGCGCTGCTGTCCGCGATCGAGGACCCCCCGACTCAAGGAGCCTCGATGAAACGCAGACCGTTGACGGCCGGGACCACCCTGGCCGTCCTCGCCGGAATGCTGGTGGTCACCAGCGGGCAGTCGGCGTCCGCCGAACCGTCCCCGCCCGCCCCCTCCGCCCTCTCGGCCGCGGTGTCCGCCGCCGACCGGGCCGCCGCCAGCGGCCTCGACACCCTGGCCAAGGGGCCCGAGGAACGGTACGAGCGGCAGATGGTGACCCCGTGGGTCAAGGGCCTGTACTCCGTCGCGTACCAGCGCACCTACCGCGGCCTGCCCGTCGTCGGCGGGGACGCCGTCGTGGTGGCCGACTCCAAGGGCCGGGTCCGCGGCACCCAGTCGGCGGTCTCCCGGCAGATCAACGTGCCGACCGTCCCGACCGTCTCCGCGAAGAAGGCCGAGGCCACCGCCCGCAAGAAGCTCCGCACGGTGCGGCGGGTCGAATCGCAGCGCCTGGTGGTGCGCGCCACCGAGAAGACCTCCCGGCTGGCCTGGGAGACGGTGCTTTCCGGACGCACCGCCAAGTCCCCCAGCAAGCTGCACGTCTTCGTGGACGCCGGCACCGGCAAGGTCCTCGACAGCTACGACGACGTCAAGGCGGGCACCGGCAACAGCCAGTGGAACGGCCCGTCCCCGTTGGCCATCGACACCACCGCCTCGGGCAGCAGCTTCTCGCTGCGCGACCCGAACCGGCCCGGCCTGAGCTGTGCCGACTACAGCACGGGCAGCGTCTTCAGCAAGTCGAGCGACTCCTGGGGCAACGGCAGCGCCACCAGCAAGGAAACCGGCTGCGTCGACGTCATGTGGGGGGCCCAGCACGAGTGGAACATGCTCAAGGACTGGCTGGGCCGCAACGGGCACGACGGCAACGGCCGCAGCTGGCCGGTGAAGGTGGGGCTCAACGACGTCAACGCCTACTGGGACGGCTCGTCGGTCTCCATCGGCCACAACAACGCCAACCAGTGGATCGGCGCGATGGACGTGGTGGGCCACGAGTTCGGCCACGGCATCGACCAGTACACCCCGGGCGGCGCCAACAACGAGTCGGGGCTCGGCGAGGCCACCGGCGACATCATGGGCGCCCTGACCGAGGCGTACACCAATGAGCCCGCCCCGTACGACGACCCCGACTACACGGTCGGCGAGAAGATCGACCTGGTCGGCAACGGGCCGATCCGCGTCATGTACGACCCCTCGCGGACCGGGGACCCGAACTGCTACAGCTCCTCCATACCCAACACCGAGGAGCACGCGGCGGCCGGCCCGCTGAACCACTGGTTCTACCTGCTGGCCGAGGGCTCCAACCCGGGCGGCGGCAAGCCGGCCAGCCCCACGTGCAACAGCTCCTCGATCACCGGCGTGGGCATCCAGAGCGCCGGCAAGGTCTTCTACGGCGGCATGCTGCTCAAGACGAGCGGGATGACGTACAAGCGCTACCGCACGGCCACGCTCACCGCCGCCAAGAACCTCGACGCCGGGTGCACGCTCTTCGACCGCACCAAGGCCGCGTGGGACGCCATCAGCGTCCCGGCGCAGAGCGGCGACCCGACCTGCACGCCCAGCGGGAACAACGACTTCTCGATCTCCCTCGACCCGTCCTCGGGCTCGGTGCAGCCGGGCAGTTCGGTGACGGCCGCGGTGCGCACCTCGGTCAGCTCCGGCAGCGCCGAGGCCGTCGCGCTGACGGCGAGCGGTCTGCCGAGCGGGGTCACCGCCTCGTTCAGCCCGTCGTCGGTGCAGTCCGGCGCGGCCTCGACGATGACGGTCTCGGCGTCCTCCGGCGCCGCGCCCGGCTCGTACACCTTCACCGTCAAGGGCCAGGGCACCCAGAGCCACACCGCGCAGTACACCCTCACCGTCGGCGGCGGTGGCACCCCGGGCGGTGACGCGCCCGACATCAGCGTCGCCAACGTGCAGGCGCACCTCACCCAGCTCAACACCATCGCCTCGCAGAACGGCGGCAACCGCCGTGCGGGCAGCGCCGGTTACACCGCCTCGGTCGCCTATGTGAAGAGCAAGCTGCAGGCCGCCGGGTACACCGTCACCGAGCAGACCTGCACCGGCTGCACCTACCGCGGCAACAACCTGATCGCCGACTGGCCGGGCGGCCCGTCCGACCAGACCATCATGTTCGGCGCCCACCTGGACGGCGTCTCGGCCGGCCCCGGCATGAACGACAACGGCTCCGGTTCGGCCACCCTGCTGGAGAACGCGCTCGCCCTGGCCCAGCGCAACCCGACCATGACCAAGCACGTCCGCTTCGCCTGGTGGAACGGCGAGGAGCAGGGCATGCAGGGTTCGGAGTACTACGTCGGCCAGCTCACCTCCGCCCAGCGCGGCGCCATCAAGGCGTACTACAACTTCGACATGGTCGCCTCGACCAACGGCGGCTACTTCATCAACAACCTCAACTCGGCCGCGTCCGCCCCGATGAAGGAGTACTGGGACTCGCTGAACCTCTCGCCGGAGGAGAACGTCGAGGGCCAGGGACGGTCGGACGACTACTCCTTCCAGCAGGGCGGCATCCCCACCTCGGGCTACGCCACCGGCGCCAGCGACACGAAGACGTCGGCGCAGGCCGCCAAGTGGGGCGGTACGGCGGGCCGTTCCTACGACCCGTGCTACCACTCGTCCTGTGACACCACGGCCAACATCAACGCGACCGCGCTCGACCGCAGCGCGGACGGCGTCGCCCACACGCTCTGGAAGACGTCCGTCGGCACCACCGCGCCCGGCGACGACTTCTCCGTCTCGGTGAAGCCGGTCACCGGCAACGTGCAGCCGGGCGCCTCGGTCACCGCGACCGTCTCGACCGCGACCACCGGCGGCTCCGCGCAGTCCGTGAAGCTGTCCGCCTCCGGCGCGCCGAGCGGGGTCACCGTCTCGTTCGACCCGGCGTCCGTGCAGTCGGGCTCCTCCTCGACGATGACCGTCTCCGCCGGGGCGCAGACCGCGGCGGGCACCTACACCATCACGGTGACCGGAACCGGCAAGGCCACCCACACCACCACGTACTCCCTCGCCGTCGGTGGCGGCGGCAGCTGCCAGGCCCGGCAGGTCGTCGCCAACGGCGGCTTCGAGAACGGGGTGACCCCGTGGACGCAGACGGACGGTGTGATCAACAACCGGACGTCCGAGAAGCCCGCGCACAGCGGCTCGTACACGGCGTGGCTCGGCGGCTGGGGCTCCACCCACTCGGACACGATCTCGCAGTCGCTGACCGTCCCGTCGGGCTGCGCGACCTACAAGCTGTCGTTCCACCTGCGCACCGACACCGACGAGTCGGCGAGCGACCCGACGGCGTACGACACGTTCACCGTCAAGCTGGGCACCAAGACGCTCGCGACGTACTCCAACACGGACGCCACGGGCTCCTACGTCCAGCGGTCCTTCGACGTCGGTGAGTTCGCCGGCCAGACGGTCACCCTCGGTTTCACCAGCAAAGAGGACGCCTACCTGCAGACCAGCTTCGTCGTGGACGACGTCGAGCTGAACGCCGGCTGATCATCCGTCGGTGAACCACCCGGGCGGGGCGTGCGTCGCGCACGTCCCGCCCTTCGCCGTCTCAGCGCACGACGGCGGCCAGTCGGCGGAGGAAGTCCTCGGTCTCCGGCCGGTCGTCCCGCCGGGACGCCAGTCGGCCGTGCAGCCCGCGCAGTTCCTGCCCGAGCAGGGTCGAGGCGGTGATCTCGGTGGTGTCGAGCACGGGCCGGGCGATGGCGACGGCCGCCTGTGGGTCCTGGGCGCAGGCGTGGGCGTCCGCCATGCGGACCAGGAACAGCTTCCGCGCCGAGTGCATCCCGGGCGGGAGCAGGTTCAGCGCGGCGCGGGACGCCCCGACCGCGCGCAGTGCCAGCCGGCGGTCGCCGGTCGCCGCCGCGAGGTCCCGCAGTGCCCCGGCGGCGCCGGACTCCACCCGCAGGCGCACGGAGGCGACGGACAGCCAGGGCGCCTCCGCCTCGTCCCGCTCGCCGACCCGGTCCAGCTCCCACCAGGCGCGTTCGATGTGGTCCAGGGTCTGTCGCGCGTCGCCGCGGACGGCGTGGCCGCGGGCCTGGTACAGGTCGCTCATGGCCCCCGCCCAGTGCCGGCCGGCGGCCACCTGCCGGATCGCGCCCCCGTAGGCGAGGGCGGACAGGCCGTCGCCCTCCAGCCGGGCCAGGGTGCTCATGTCGCCGAGTGCGGCCACCTGCGTCCCGACGTGCCCGGCCGGCCCGGCCCAGACCAGTGACCGGTCGAGCCAGGCCATCGCCGTCGCGTTGCGGCCCCACAGCAGCCTCAGGCAACCGGCCGACTGTGCGTACTCGGCCGCCAGCGGCGCCAGTTGGCGCTGGTAGGGCGCCGCGGGCAGGGCCATCCAGCGGAGCATCGCGTGCAGGGTGCGCTCGACCACGACGGTCGCTCCGGGCCAGGCCCGTTCCTCGTCGGCCCGCAGGCAGACGGCGAGCAGCGCCGTCAGGGCGTGCACCGTGTCGGTGTCCAGCGCGGGGCGGGTCGCGGTGGCCGGGTCCGGCGCGCAGAAGGCCGCGTACAGGGCGACCACGTCGTCGAGCGCGGGGACGGCGCACCCGTCGCGGCCGTGCACCGGGCACACCACCCCGTAGGTGGGCAGGCTCCGGGGCAGTTCGGTGTCCGGCGGCAGCATGGCGAGCAGGGAGCCGCCGGCGGGTTCCCCGGGCAGCGGGCCGGTCCGGGCGGGGGCCGGTGCGGGCGGTGCTCCCCCGGCCTCCTCGCCCTGGCCCGCCGCGCTCTCGGCCCGTGCCGCGGCCTCGCAGGCGGCGAGGAGGTCACCGCCCGCCGTCATGAGTTCGTCCAGCCGGCGGGCCAGCGGCAGCGGTGTCCTGCGGGTGCCGTGCTCCAGTTTGCTGATGGCGGTGTGGTCGTAGCCGACGCGGGCGCCCACCTGGGCCTGGGTGAGCCCGGCGCGCCTGCGCCACTGCCGCAGTCTGGACCCGAAGTCCTGCCACGCCTCTGCGGTACGGGCGTCCGGCAGAGGGCCCATGCCCTCGGTGATCACCCGGAACTCCGCGCGACCCCGTCGAACTCCCCACCCGTGCCACGCTCATGGCTCATGGTCGGGAGAATAGCGAGCACGCGCGCCCGCTGTCCCCTGTGCGAGGTAAAGATGGCGTCTTCCCGTTGCCTCCCGTTCCGTCCCGCGTACGACGCGACGGCGCCGGGGCGCGGCCGGTGACCGACGGATCGTCATGTCCCGTCCGGCGCACGCGTGGTGGGGCGGAAAGGGCGGATGCGCCGGCCCGCCTCGAAGAGTCCCGGAAGATCCGCATGAGTGAGTCGCGCACCGGGCATATGACGGATTACCGATCAGGAGGTGATGGCAATGGGCCGCATCAGGATCGTCCGACGTCCACAGCCGCCGGCCCGGCCGGCGCCCCTCGATCTGCGGACTCCGTCCGGCCGCCCGCTGCCGTACTGAACAAGGGCCCGGCACACCGCCGCCCCCGCCCGGGGGCGGCGGACCGCGTTTCCCCGGCCGGAATCCCGGCCGATGGCTCCCCCGCCGTCGCGTCCGCGCGGCACCATGCCCCCATGACTTCGCGACACCGTGCCCCCGTGCCCTCACGTTTGAGGAAAACCGCAGGGTGGCGGGGCGGAGTACCGCACCCGGTCCGGGGGTGATCCGCGTACCGGCGCCGACCGCCGATTCCTAGCGTTGCCGGTGAGGCGCGACGGACTTCTCGCGCCCGTCACCACCGGCCGGGAGTCAGGTCATGGATTTCGTGCAGTCGAGCCTTCCCCAGGAACCCGCGGGAGGCGTCGCGGGCTGGGCAGCCGATCTCGTCGACGCCATGGGAGGTCCGGGAGCCGGCCTCGCCATCGCGCTGGAGAACCTCTTTCCCCCGCTGCCCAGCGAGGTCATCCTCCCGCTGACCGGTTTCGCGGCGGGGCGGGGCGTCATCTCCCTGGCCTCCGCGCTCCTGTGGACCACGCTCGGTTCCGTGGTGGGCGCGGTGGCCCTGTACTGGCTGGGGATGCTCTTCGGCCGTGACCGGATGCATGCGATCTGGGCGAGGCTGCCCCTGGTGAAGGCGTCCGATCTGGAACGCACGGAGCGGTGGTTCGCCAGACACGGCACCAAGGCCGTCCTCCTCGGCCGCATGGTGCCGATCTTCCGGAGCCTCATCTCCGTGCCGGCCGGGGTGGAGCGCATGCGGCTGCCGCTCTTCGTCTCCCTGACCGCCGTGGGCAGCCTGCTGTGGAACACGGTGCTGGTGATGGCCGGGTACTGGCTCGGCGACCGCTGGGACCTGGTGGAGACCTATGTGGGGGTCCTGTCCAAGGCCGTTCTCGCCCTGGTCCTGGCGGCGGTCGCCGGATACGTGTGGCTGCGCCTGGGCGTCCGGGAGCGGGGCCGGCACCGGGGCGCCTCATGAGCTCCCGCCCCGGCCCCGCCGAACCGGCTTGCCGCGCCCGTGACGTGCGGCTAACCTCGGCGTCCGTACAGGGGACCGAGGGCCGTACGGGCGGCCGCACCCCGGAGCGTGACGGGGAGGGAGCGCCGACGGTGCGCAGGTCCCCTCGGCTCCTCCGGACCGCGGGCACCCTTCTCGGCTGCTGCACCGCTCTGGCGGGACTCCTCCACTTCGCCGTCGTGGGTGTGGCGGCAGGCCCGTTCCTCCTGTGGCCCCGCACCCGTCGGCGCGCGCGGACCGTGCTGAGCGCCGGTGCGCGACGGCTCGTGGAGCTCGAACGCGGGCGCCGCCGCTTCTTCTTCGGCGACCGCTTCCCCACGCGCCGGGCCTCCGACCCGGAAGTGCTCCGCCACCTCGCCGCGCGCACCTGGGCGGGTGTGCTGACGGGCGCCGTGCTCGCGCTGCTCGGCTACGGGGTCGTCCTGGCCGGTGTGCTGGTGGCCCGGCTGCCGCACTCCTCGTCGGGTCCGCTCACCCTGTTGTCGCAGGCCGCCCTCGGCGGCCTGCTGCTCTTCCTCGGCCTCCAGGGGCTCGTCTCCCTCCACGCCCTCGACGCCCGGCAGGCGCGCGAGCACTTCGGCCCCTCCGAACGGGAGTTGCTGGAGCTGCGGGTCGCGGAACTGGCCGCCAGCCGGGCCGAGGTGCTCCGGGCCGTCGACGCGGAACGCAGGCGCATCGAACGCGATCTGCACGACGGGGTGCAGCAGCGGCTCGTGGCGCTGGCCATGCTGCTGGGACGGGCGCGCCGCAACCGGACGCCCGAGCAGGCGGCCGCGCTGCTGAGGCAGGCGCACGAGGAGGCCGGGGAAGTCCTCACCGAACTGCGGGAAGTGGCCTGGCGGGTCTATCCGTCCGCGCTGGACGAACTGGGCCTGGAGGAGGCGCTGACCGGGGTGGCGCAGCGCTGCGCCATTCCCCTGCACATCACGTTCGACGTGCCGCTGCCGCTGCCCCGGCCCGTGGAGACGGCCGCCTACTTCGTGGTGTCGGAGGCCGTGACCAACGCGGCCAAGCACTCCGGCGCGACGTGCATCAGCGTCGGTGTCAGCGGCGACGGGCACGGGGTGTCGGTGCGGGTGCGGGACGACGGCACCGGCGGCGCGGACCCCACCGGCAGCGGCCTGGCCGGGCTGCGCGGCCGGGTGAACGCCCTCGACGGCCGCCTGTCCGTCGACAGCCCCCCGGGGGGACCCACCACCGTCGTCGCGGAGCTGCCGTGCGCATCATGATCGCCGAGGACTCGACACTGCTCAGGGAGGGCCTGGTCCGCCTGCTCGCCGAGGAGGGACACGAGGTCCTCGCCGCGGTGGGCGACGGGGACTCCCTCGTCCGGGCGGTCGAGGCGGACCCGCCCGACGTCGTCGTCGTGGACATCCGCATGCCACCCACCCATACCGACGAGGGGGTGCGGGCCGCGCTGGAGATCCGCGAGCGCCTGCCCCGCATCGGTGTGCTGGTCCTCTCCCAGCACGTGGAGCGCAGTTACGCCGTGCGGCTGCTGTCCGCGAACGCCGAGCGGATCGGCTATCTGCTCAAGGACCGGGTCGCGCAGGTGGACGAGTTCCTGGACTCGTTGGAGCGCGTCCACGCGGGTGGCGCGGCCATCGACGCCGAGGTGGTACGGCAGTTGGTGATCAGGACCACGCACACCGACCCGCTGGCCGGACTGACGCCCCGGGAGCGCGACGTGCTGGAGCAGGTCGCGCAGGGCCGTACCAACGCGGCCATCGGGGAGCAGCTGCACCTCTCGGTCAGCTCGGTCGAGAAGCACCTCAACTCCGTCTTCGACAAGCTCGGTCTGGCCCGCGCCACCGGTTACAGCCGACGGGTGCTGGCGGTCCTGCGCTATCTGGAGTCGTAGGCGGCCGGCTCCGACGGCCCCGGCCCGCGCTGCCGCGCGCCGGGCTGACGCCGCGTCAACCGGCCGCCGGGCGGCCGGGCCTGGTTCCGCCCGGCCCCTTCCTGATCGATGATGATCCCCGGAAATGCCGTCCCCGGTACGGCACCGGCTGTTCCAGGAAGGGGTTCCCGATGCGGGAGACGACGCCAGAGCGGTCACCGGCCGACGCCCGGTCCGACCACGGGTCGGATCAGGACGCCCAGGTCATCGTGGTGGGAGCGGGGCCCGCGGGCTCGGCCGCGGCCTTCCACCTCGCCAGAGCGGGCGTGGACGTCCTGCTCCTGGAGAAGTCGCACTTCCCCCGGGAGAAGGTGTGCGGGGACGGTCTGACGCCGCGTGCCGTGCACCAGCTCATCAGGATGGGCGTCGACATCAAGGCGCCGGGGTGGACCCGGTCGCGCGGAATGCGCTGGGTGGCCGGGGAGCACCAGGTGCACATCGACTGGCCCGCGCTCGGGCGCTACCCGGACTTCGGGCTCTCCCGGAGCCGGCACGACTTCGACGACATCCTCGCCCGGCACGCCGTGGCCGCCGGGGCCCGGCTGCGCCCCGGCATGAAGGTGACCCATCCGCTGACCGACCGGGCCGGCCGCATCACCGGCGTCACCGCCGTGACCGGGGAGAAGGAGTCCCTGGAGTTCCGCGCCCCGGTCGTGATCGCCGCCGACGGCGCCTCCGCCCGGCTCGCCCTCGCCATGGGCCTCCAGCGCGACAGGAGCAGGCAGATCGCGACGGCCGCCCGCCGCTACTACCACAGCCCGGAGCGCTCCAAGGAGGAGTACCTGGAGCTGTGGGCCGATCTCCGCTTCCCGGGGAGCGACCGGTACCTGCCCGGCTACGGCTGGATCTTCCCCATGGGCGACGGCCGCGTCAACGTCGGTCTCGGCGCGCTGCCGCACCGCCGGCACGGGAAGGCCGATCTGCGCGCCACGCTGGACGAGTGGCTGGCCCGTACCCCCGAGGAGTGGGGGCTGCGCGAGGAGAACGCGGAGGGGCCGGTCCGCAGCGCGGCCCTTCCGCTGGGCTTCAACCGCCACCCCCTGTACACCCGCGGGCTCCTCCTGGTGGGCGACTCCGGCGGCATGATCAGCCCCTGGAACGGCGAGGGGATCGGCCAGGCCATGGAGGCGGGCGAGGTCGCGGCCGAGACCGTCGCACTGGCCCTCGCCCTGCCCCGGGGCCCCCGGCGGGAACAGGTGCTGCGCGGCTACCCCCTGGAGATGAACCGGCGTTGGGGGCGCTACTACCGGCTCGGCAACAAGGCCGCCGACCTCGTCTTCAGCCGGTCCGGATTCCAGCCGGTCCTCAACCGCTACGTCATGGGCTCGCCGTTCCTGCTCGACACCCTGGCCCGGCTGCTCACCAACCTCACGGACAAGCCCTCGCACGACCTGATCGACCATCTGCTCAACGGCGTCGTGCGCCTGGTGCCCGAGCCCAGGGTGCGCCGCGGGCGCTGAGCACGGCGGTGCGGGCGGCGCGCCGGGCGTTCCCCGGTGCGCCGCCCCTCCGGCTACTCGTCGATCGCGGCCCCGTACGCCGCGTCCGACGAGGGCGCGTCCAGCGAGCCGCCGCCGTACGTCCACGAGCCGGTGGCCGTGATTCCGCCCGGTCCGGCCGGGAGCACCCACACCACTCCGTCGCCGGTGTTCTCGCCCGGGGCGGAGGCCAGCAGGCCGTGGCGGCCGTCCCGGTTCGGGTCGGTCAGCCGGACCTGCGCGCCCCAGCGGTCGCCCTTCTCGGCGGTGCCCGGGACCCCCGCGGAGTTCTGGTCCCACGACCTGGCGCCCCTCGCGGTCAGGCCGTCCGCCGTGCCGCGCAGCACCCACACCGCTCCGGCGTCCGTCACCGTGCCGATGTCCTCGCCGGCCGCCCCGACCACCACGTCCGCGTACCCGTCGCCGTCCGTGTCCTCGACGGAGAGGTCCGTGCCCCAGCCGTCGCCGCGTTCGGCCGTTCCCGGCACGCCCGGGGTGTCCTGGGTCCACCACTGCGGCGGACCGTCCGCGCCGTCGGCGCCGAGCGGGCCGTCGGGGCTGCCCCGGTACACGCCGACGAGGCCGCCGGTCGTGGTCTCGCCACCGTCGTCGGGGCCGTTCGGTTCGCCGGTGACGAGGTCGTCGTAGCCGTCGTGGTCGATGTCGCCCGAGGCGGCCACCGGTCCGCCGCGCAGATCGCGTGCGTACGTCAGCCCCGCGGCCTGTCCCGGGAAGAGGGCCGACCAGCCGTGGCCCGGCTCGTCGCCGGTCGTGACTCCGGAGACGACGAGGTCGGCGTAGCCGTTGTCGTCGTAGTCGCCGGTGGTCAGGGACCTGGGCAGGATCCGCCGCTGTGCCGCGGCCGCGGAGCGGTCGGGGGCGGTGCGGCGCAGCGGGGCGGACCGCTGCTGCGGGACGCTGTCGTAGACGTACAGCGCCAGGTCCTCGCGGTCGGCGACGGCCAGTTCGTCGCCGGGGGTGGCGGCGCTGAAGCGCGCCGCGGCGAGGGCGGAACCGAACCTCTTGCCCGCCGTGGGCTCCGCCGCCTCCAGCCAGTCGCCGCCCGCGCCGGTCAGTCCGCGCGGCGAACCCCACAGGACGGTGACGCCTCCGGCGTCCGTCACCGTGCCGATGTCCTCGCCGGGGATGCCCACGACCGCGTCGTCGTAGCCGTCCGCGTCGAGGTCACCGGTGGTCAGGGCCCGGCCGAAGCCGTCGCCCGTCTCGGGGGCGCCCGGCACCCCGGTGGTGGCCTGGGTGATGACCACGGCACGGCGGGTGCCCATGCCCGCCGGGCCGCCGTACTGCGCGGCCACGTATCCCGCGCCCTTCTTCCCGCCGACGGTGGCGCCGGGCGCGCCGACGAGCACGTCCTCGTAGCCG
The DNA here is from genome assembly GCF_042889165.1 of Streptomyces sp. NPDC002669. Taxonomy (NCBI): domain Bacteria; kingdom Bacillati; phylum Actinomycetota; class Actinomycetes; order Kitasatosporales; family Streptomycetaceae; genus Streptomyces; species Streptomyces sp. NPDC002669. The sequence continues at coordinate 54,561 of NZ_JBIAQQ010000019.1, forward strand.
TCGCCGTCGAAATCGCTGTTGCGGTCGCTCGCGTGCGTTCCGCCAGGGGTACCGGCGTACGCGGCGGGGGCGGTGAGGCCGACCCCCGCGGTCAGGAGGAATGTTGCCGCGACGAGGGCGGCCGAACGGTAGGTGCGCACGAGCGGCTCCTTGGTCCAAGGATGACCGGGCGGGTGCGGGGGGCGACGGCCGGAAAGGGCCCGTTCCCTCCCGACGCACCGTTCGACCGCACATGGGACGAAAGGGTTGTACGGAACCGGGCGACGGGCGGGCCGATTCGCCCGTACGGCTGATTCCCGCCGGGTGCCGCGGCCCCGTCGCGACGCGGGGCGCGGGGTGGCTACGAGCGGCGGCGGGGCTTGCCGCGTCCGGCCGACCTGCCGCCGGAACCGCTCCGCGGATTCTTCCCCGCCGACTTGCCGTCCGTCCTCTTCCCCGTCGACCGGCCCGTCGCCGACCTGCCGCCCGCCGCGGGCTTGCGCCGCGCGCCGCCCGTCTCCGCGCGCTTGCCCTTCGCCGACCGGTCCTGGGCCTGGGCCGGGGGCTTGGCCCGGCCCCTCGTGCTGTTGACGGTCCGCCCGCGGACGATCCCGATGAACTCCTCCACCAGATCGGGGGTTTCGCCCTCCGGCCACGAGAGCGCGACCCCGGAGGCGGGGGCGTCCGTCACCGGCCGGTACGTGAGGTCCTTGCGGTGGTGCAGGCGGGCGAGCGACTGCGGTACGACGAGCAGCCCGATGCCCGCCGCCACCAGCTCGACGGCGTCCGCCGTCGTGGCGGGGCGCTCGTTGGCCGGCCGGCCGGGGAGCCGCTCCCAGTCGAGCGTGTCGTCGAGGGGGTGCAGCACGATCTCGTCGGCCAGGTCGGCCACGGCGATCTCGTCGGCCGCCGCCACGAGGTGGTCCTTCGGCACCACGACCACGGTCGTCTCGGTGTAGAGCGGAATCGCGCTGAGGACCGTCCGGTCGACGGGCAGCCGTACGAGACCGGCGTCGGCGCCACCGTCCCGCAGCATGCCGGGGGCCTCGGCGGCCGGCACCCCGACGAGGGTGAGCGGGACGTCGGGCAGCCGCTCGTTCCAGACCCGCACCCACTTGGCGGGGGTCACCCCCGGGACGTAGGCGAGCCGGAACGAGGGGGTTTCTTCCGCACATGTCACCCCGCCAGGTTACCGGCCCTGGTCGGAGGTAGCTCACATGCTCGATACCCTGGACCCCATGACGTCGCACAAGACCGCCCAGACGATGAAGCCCGCGACCGCGGCGAAGAAGCTGGGCGTGTACCTAGAGGCCACCCCCGCCGAGTTCCAGGAGGGTGTCGTCTCGCGCACCGAACTGAACGCCCTGCAGTCCGATCCTCCCCAGTGGCTGCAGGACCTGCGACGCAACGGCCCGCATCCCCGCCCGGTGGTCGCGGCGAAGCTGGGCGTCTCGATCTCCGGTCTCGCCCGGGGCGGGGTCACGCAGGCCCTCACGACGGAGCAGATCGAAGCGCTGAAGCAGGAGTCCCCCGAGTGGCTCCGGAAGGAGCGGGCCACCCAGGCGGAGGTCCGCAAGGAAGCGGTACGGATCAAGGAGAAGAACGCGGCGCGCGAGGACCGGACCGACGGCCCGCGCTCCTGAACGTCCCCCGTCCCCGCCATGACGCAGGAGTCATCGGTTATGACAGAGTCCGGGCCCTTCGAGCCGGAGTCGGAGCGCGTGACCCGGCAGTTGCGGGACGACATCCTCGACGGGGTCCGGCTGCCGGGCAGCAAGCTCGTCGAGCGTGAGATCGCCGCCGAGCTCGGGGTGAGCCGGGTGCCCGTGCGCGATGCCCTCAAGGCGCTCGTGACCGAGGGGCTGGTCACCCCCAGGCCCCGGACCTGGGCGGTCGTGCGGGAGTTCACCGCCTCGGACATCGCCGACCTGGACGAGATCCGGACCTCGCTCGAACTGCTCACCTTCCGGCTGGCCGCCCAGCGGCACACCCGCGCGGGCCTCGAAAGGCTTCGCTCGGATCTCGATTCGGAGCTGTCCGCGGCTCTCGCGGGCGACGCGGTGGGGGCCCGGCGGGCCGCCGCCGACTTCCACCAGACGGTGACCTCACTGGCCGGGAACGACCTGCTCCGCGAGTTGGAGCAGACGCTCCGCAGCAGGATGCGGTGGTTCCTGGCCCAGCACGACGACCTCGTGGGAGTCGCGAAGGAGCACGAGGCGCTCTGCGCGGCGATCGCCGACCGCGACGTCCAGCGGGTGGAGGAGCTCGTGACGGAGCACCTGGTGAACAGCCGCCGCGCCGTCGCGGCGCGGCGGCGCGGCACACCGGCTTCCTGAGGCCCGGAGAGCGCTGCCGGACCCGTCCGGTCCGGCGGCGCCCGGGGCGCCTCAGGAGGTGGGGGCGCCGCTGTACCCGAGCAGTTGGGGCACCCGGAGCGCGAGCGTCAGCAGGATCGCGACGAGCAGGAGTCCGCTCAGGAACGCGGTGGTGCCGACGCCCACCGACCCGGCGGCCGCGCCGAGCCCCAGCGACGCGAAGGGCATGACGCCGATCGCGAGTTCCTGGAGACCGAGGGCCCGGCCCCGCACCTCCGGCTCGGTCGTCATCAGCAGCAGTGTGGTCTGGAGCACGCCGAACGTGGCGCTCATCAGGCCGATGCACGCCATCAGGGCGAACGAGAGCGGGACCGTACGGGAGAGTGCGAACAGCGACCACAGGGCGCCCCACGCCGCGGTCCCGAGCACGAAGAGCCCGCCCTTGTACCGGAAGTCGCCGAGCACGGCGATGACGAGCGAGCCGACGAGACCGCCCAGGCCGCCGCAGGTCAGGAGCCATCCCAGGCCCGCCGCGTCGAGCCCGAGGTCGTCCGCGAACACCGGCATGAACGCCTGGTGGACGGGCCAGAGCAGAACGTTGGCGGCCAGGGTGACCAGGAGCACGGCCGAGGCGAGCCGGCCGGCCAGGACGGTGCGGAAGCCGCCGGTGAGCATCTTCAGCACGGGTTCCGGCCGGTGCGGTGCCGTGCGCCCCGCGCCGCGCAGCGGCCAGAGCGCCGCGAGCGAGACCGCGTACCACGTGGTCGAGATCCACAGGGCCGCGGGCGCCCCGAAGGCGCTGATCATCGCCCCGCCGACCGCCGGGCCGATGACCTGCGTCATGTTCATCGCCAGCGCGTTCAGCGCGTTGGCGTTGCTGAGGTTCTCCCGCCCGACGAGGTCGAGCACGAGCGAGGCGCGCGCGGGCTGTGACGGGGACTGCGCCAGGCCGATCGCCAGGCCGCCGGCGACCAGCGCCCCGTACGACACGAGGCCCGACGACGCCATCGCCGCCACCACGACGACGGCGCCCAGGGCCCACAGGCAGGCGAGCACGAGCAGGCGCACCCGGTCGTACCGGTCGGAGAGCACCCCGGCGAAGGGGCCCAGGAGCATCGGGGCGAGACGGACCGCGGTGAACACGGCGAGCAGGAACTCGGAGTCCGTCGTCTCGAAGACGAGCCAGCCCAGGACCATCGTCTGGGTCCACGCGCCGCCGTAGAAGAACAGGTTGGAGACCCACAGGAGGCGGAACCCCGGGCTGCTCCGCAGGGAGGCCAGTGCGTGCCGGGCGCCGCCCGCCCCCCGTTTCCGCGAGGCGGGCCGCGGCGGCGCCTCGACCCGTTCCGTGACGTTCGTCCGCTCCCCCGGCTCCTCCTGCGACAACGCGTTCCCTCCTCGTACGGCGCCCCGGTGCTCGGACCGTCCGCGGGTACGCGAAGGCGCCGCCCCTCTCCCCCGGTGCGGGACGGCCACCCCGAAGGACGATCACCGGCAAAATGGTATACCAATAATGGTTGCCGGTTGAATCGATCTGGCGGGAGCCGGGCGGCGACCGGGCGGGTCAGGAGGCCGTCGTCGGGGCCTCCCGCAGGGTGACGTTGGCGTGGCTCTCCTGGAAACTCTGGTCCGAGACGAGGGTCATCCGGGCCGTGGAGCGGAATTCCGGCAGGGTGGTGGAGCCGCAGGAGACCATCGTGGTCCTGAGCTTGGCCGTGGTCAGGGCGAGCCCTTCGTCGAGGTCGCCCGCGTAGGGGACGTAGCCGTCCACGCCCTCCTCGAAGACCAGCCCCTGGCCGCCCTGGCCGTAGCGCTGCCAGTTGCGGGCACGGTTCGAGCCCTCGCCCCAGTACTCCTTCACGAAGCCGTCGCGGGTGGGCAGCTTGGCGCCGGCCGCCTGGTCGAAGCGTGCGAAGTACCGCCCCATCATGACGAAGTCGGCTCCCATCGCCAGCGCCAGGGCCACGTGGTAGTCGTGCACCAGCCCGCCGTCGGAGCAGATCGGCACGTACTCGCCGGTGCGCTCGCAAAAGGCGTCCCGGGCCGCCGCGACGTCCAGCACCGCGCTGGCCTGGCCGCGGCCGATGCCCTTCTGGTCGCGGGTGATGCAGATGGAGCCGCCGCCCACCCCGACCTTGACGAAGTCCGCCCCCGCCTCGGCGAGAAAGGTGAACGCCTCGCCGTCGACCACGTTGCCGCCGCCGGTCGGGATCTCCGGATAGTGCTTCTTCACCCAGGTCAGGGCCTGTGCCTGCCAGTCGCTGTAGCCGTCGGACGAGTCGAAGCACAGCGCGTCCGCCCCCGCCTCCAGCAGGGCCGGGACGCGCTCTCGGTAGTCGTGGGTGTTGATGCCCGCGCCCACCCGGAGCCGCTTGGCGGCGTCCACGAGCTGGTTCGGGAAACGCTTGTTGTCCGCGTAGTCGGAGCGGAACACCAGGTGCTGGAGGCGGCCCTCGGCGTCCAGCACCGGGAGGCAGTCCAGCCGTTCGTCCCACAGCCGCGCGTTGGCCTCGGAGAGCGTGATGTCGGGGCCCGCGAGAGCCAGGTCGGCGACGGCGGTCATCCGGCCGCTCACCGGCCCGTCCAGCCCGTGGCGCTGGGGGTGGAAGTCCCGGGAGGTCACCAGGCCGAGCAGGCGGCCGTTCGCGGTCCCGTCGTCGGTGACCGCGGCGGTGCTGTGACCGGTGCGGCGCATGACCTCGGCCAGGAGACCCAGGCCGTCGTCGGGGCGGACGTTGGTGTCGCTGGTGACGAAGCCCGCCTTGAAGTTCTTCACCCGGCGGACCGCCGCGGCCTGTTCCTCGACCGGCTGGTTGTGGTGCAGGAAGCTGAGACCTCCGTTGCGCGCCAGTGCGATCGCGAGGTCGGGCGTGCTGACGGCCTGCATGATCGCGGACGTGAACGGGGACCGCAGCTCGATCGCCGACTCCTCGCCCACGGGGTGCCGCACCAGTGACGTACGCAGGTCGACCGTCGAGGCCGAGCAGTCGGTCCTGGTCCGGTTGGGCAGAAGCAGAAACTCGTTGAACGTCCGTGAGACCTCGGCGATGATCTGTGCCACTCGTTCCTCCTGGCCCGTCGGCGGGGCCCGGCCGGCCCCGCCGTGAGGATCGCCCCCGTGTTCCAGGGCCCCGGGCAGGCAGAGACGGCGCGGCGGTCGTGGAGGTGCCACCGACCGCGGCAGAGCTCTGACCGGCCCCGGATCGAACAGGGTGCGGTCGTGACCAGGCACCTTAGCGATCAACCCGGTCCCCGCACGAATCGTGGCCCCGCTCCGGCCGTCGGAGCGCGCACGGAGGGTGCGGCCGGGCGCATCGTCCCGGAGTATGACGGTGGCTCCGCCGCGCGGCTGACCGCAGGGCCCGGCTCCCCTTCCGGCGGCCTTCCGAGTCAGCCGTGCGGGCTGATGAAACGCGCTGGGGGCCGCTCGACGATGAGACGCATGAGTACTCACTCGACCGCCTCTCCTGTCGTATCCGCAGCGGCGCCGCCCCGTTGGGCGGTCCGGGCCGCGCACCTGACCACGCTGGTGGTCCTGCCGAGCGGGCTGTGGCGCATCGCCCTGGTGCTCGGTCACCCCGCCGGCTACACGGAGGCGGGCTTCGTGCCGTTCGATACGCCCGGTGCCAAGGTGTGGATGCTGACGCTCAGCGTGGTCAGCGAGCTGGTCGCCTTCCTGACGATCGGTCTGGTACGGCCGTGGGGTGAGGTCGTGCCTCCCTGGATACCGCTGATCGGGGGGCGGGCGGTCCGGCCCCTGGCCGCCGTCGTCCCCGCCGCCGTCGGCGCGACGGCCCTCACTCTGATCTGGGCCGGCATTCCCCTGTGGTGGACGCATCCGCACGAGGACATGACGCCGGCCGGGAACCTCGTCGTCGGCATCCTCTACCAGCCGTTGCTTCTGTGGGGCCCCCTCACCGCGGCCGTCACCGTCTCCTACCACCGCCGCCACCGAGCCCCTCAGCGGCGGCGTCACACGTCCGGCAGTCCGCGTGCGGACCGGCGCAGGTAACAGGCCCAGGTCAGCACCATGCACAGGCCGTAGCAGCCGAGGAACGCCAGGTCCGCGGCCCGGTCGTCGTGCGTCCGCAGGAAGGACTCCCGGAAGGCCAGGTTGACCAGTACTCCCCCGAAGGCCCCGACCGCTCCCGGGTGTCGAACTGCTGGTGGAACTGCACCTGGAGCACCTGCCCGAAGGCGAAGCCGAAGCCGATGAACGAGCCGGAGGTGCCGATGTGGAGCAGCGACATCACCCAGCCGTGCGCGTCCCCGAGCACCTCGCGCATCGCGCCCCGCTCGCCGCGCACGGTGGCGAGGTTGCCCATCCGCAGGGCGGCGGCGAGCGCCGCCGGCACGATCAGCGGCAGGTGGCCGAGCACCGGCCGTTGCTGCTGAGCACCGGCCACCACGTCACGGTCGACCTGCCCGCGGTCCGGGCCGCCGCGCCGCACCTGGACATCGGGCAGGCGCGGCCGCTCGGGCCCGATCCGCTGCTTGCCGCCGCTCTGGGCGACCGGCTCGTCGAGGCGGACCGGTCCCCGGCGCGGCCCGGGCCTGGCGGGGCGGACGCGGTCGTGCTGGCGGCGGCCGGTTCCACCGATCCGGCGGCCCGCACCGACACCGCGGCGATGGCGGACCTGCTCCGGCGGCGGCTCGGACGTCCGGTCGTTCCGGCCCACCTCTGCGCGAGTTCCCCGACCCCGGCCGAGCCCGTGCGGGCCCTGCGGGCGGCGGGCCACCGGCGGGTGGCGGTGGCCCGGTACCTGATGGCCCCCGGCGATTTCGCCCGCCGCGCGGACGGGGCCGGCGGCTGTTTCGTCTCGGCCCCGCTCGGCGCGCACCCCGAGGTGGCGCGTCTGGTGCTGAAGCGCTTCGACGAGGCGTGCGGAGGCGGGGAGCCGGCCCGGCCCCGGTGACGGCGGGCAGGCGGGCAGGCGGGCAGGCGGGCAGGCGGGCAGGCGGGCAGGCGGGCAGGCGGGCAGGCGGGCAGGCGGGTCCTACTCGAACCGGGCGGTGTCGCCGGCCCCGCGACGGACGATCTCGGGTTCGCCGCCCGAGAAGTCGATGACCGTGGTCGGTTCGGTGCCGCAGTCGCCCGAGTCCACGACGGCGTCCACCACGTGGTCGAGCCGTTCCTTGATCTCCCAGCCCTGGGTCATCGGCTCGTCCTCGTCGGGCAGGAGCAGGGTGCTGGACAGCAGCGGCTCCCCCAGTTCGGCGAGCAGCGCCTGGGCGACCACGTGGTCGGGGATCCGGACGCCGACCGTCTTCTTCTTGGGGTGCATCAGCTGGCGCGGCACCTCCTTCGTCGCGGGGAGGATGAAGGTGTAGCTGCCGGGCGTCGCCGCCTTGATCGCGCGGAAGACGTCGTTGTCGACGTGGACGAACTGGCCGAGCTGCGCGAAGTCCTGGCAGACGAGGGTGAAGTGGTGGCGGTCGTCGAGGTTGCGGATCGATCTGATCCGGCCGATGCCGTCCCGGCTGCCGAGTCGGCATCCCAGTGCGTAGCAGGAGTCCGTGGGGTATGCGACGAGCGCGCCGGACCGAATACTTTCGGCCACGCTGCTGATGGTGCGCCGCTGAGGATTCACGGGGTGTACGTCGTAGTACTTCGCCATTTCACCGAGTCTAGGCCCGTTCGCGGGCCGGTCCGCCCATCGGCGGTCGCGTCGCCCGTCCGGGTGCCGTGCGCGGCACGGCGGACCGGCTCCGGTGACGGCCCCTCAGTCGGAGAGCGGGACGTGGAGTTCGGGAGGGAAGCCGGTCCAGCGCAGTTCCCCGGGGAGGTGTCCCGTGTCGTTGAAGAGGAGCACGGATGCGGGACGGTCGGCCGCGTACCGGATGACGGTGAGCGCGGCGTTGGCCTGGTGGAGGCCCATCCAGCGCCACTCGGGGGCGTCGAGGGCGTCCCGGACGAGCCAGCCGATGAGGAAGTTGTGGGTGACGACCAGTTCGTGGCGGGGTTCGTCGCCCTCGACGGGTCCGGTGAACCGGGCGAGGGCCTCCCGGGCCAGTCCGGGCCCGCACTCGCGTTCCTCGGCCGGGAAGCCGGACAGGCGGGCGAGCACGGAGTCGGCCCATTCCGCGGGGAGTTCTTCTCGTTCCGGCAGGTGGGGGAGGTAGTCCCCGGCCGGTTCGGACGGCTGCGGGAGCACGCCGTCGAGCCGGTCGCAGATCAGCCGGGCGGTCTGTGCCGCCCGCGGGAGCGGGCCGTGGTGGACGGCCGCGAGCGGGACGTGCCGGAGCCGCTCGCCGAGCAGCAGGGCCTGGCGGCGGCCGTTGTCCGTCAGACGGCTCTCGTCCGGTGTGGCCTCGCCGTGCCGGGCGAGGTAGAGGTAGCGGTCGGCTGTTCTGGGCATGTACGGGTTCCTCCGGTGCCGTTCACGATCTTGCGGACATCCGGACCGACGCCGGTCCGCGCCGCGCGGTTCCGTCGCCGTCCGGGCACACGTCCTGGCGGGTCACCGGGAGGACACCGAATGTTCCACCGCCCGTTCCCGTCCCCCGGTCGCATACGTGTGCGGTGCGATTGCCCGCGTGGCATGGTGGTGCGGCGCCACGGCCCTTCCGGGCGCCGCGGGCCCGCCGACGGCGCCGCGACGGGGGATTCCGCAGGGAGGTCGGTGTGACGGGGGCACGGTCCGCCGGGGACGTGATCGATGGCCGGTACGAGGTGCTGCGGGTGCACGGCGACGGGGCGATGGGGCTGGTGTACCGGGTGCGCCACCTCCGCTGGGGCACCGAGCTGGCGATGAAGTGCCCGCGTCCCGGGCTGTTCGCGACCGCCGCCGACCGGGACCGGTTCGTGGCGGAGGCGGAGACCTGGGTGTCGCTCGGGCTGCATCCCAACGTGTGCGGCTGCCACTACGTGCGCGTGATCGACGGGGTGCCGTGCGTCTTCGCCGAGTACGTCGCGGGCGGCAGCCTCAAGGAGCGGATCGCCGACCGGAGCCTCTACACGGGCGGCGCGGCGGCCGCACTGACCCGGATCCTGGACGTCGCGGTGCAGTTCGCCCGCGGTCTGGAACACGCCCACGCGCACGGACTGGTGCACCAGGACGTCAAACCGGCGAACGTGCTGCTGGACACGGACGGCACGGTGAAGGTGACGGACTTCGGGCTGGCCCGCACCGGCGGCGGCACCGGGTCCGGGGCGCCGGGCCGAAGCCCGGCCGGGGGGACCGTTCTCGTGCCCACCGGCGGGCTGACCCCCGCCTACGCGTCCCCGGAGCAGAGCGCGGGCGGGCCGCTGGGCCGACGCAGCGACATCTACAGCTTCGGCGTCTCGGTGCTGGAGATGTTCACCGGCGGAGTCGGCTGGATGGCCGGGCCGGTGGCCGGGGCCGCGCTGGAGAGTCATCTCGCCGACGGCCCGGACGACCCCGCCCTGCCCGCCGTGCCCCCGGACGTGGCCGCCCTCCTCGCCCGCTGCCTCGCCCCCGAGCCCGCCGGCCGCCCCGCCACCATGACCCGGGTGGCGGACGAACTGACCTCCGCCTACCGTCGTGTGACGGGAGGTCAATATCCGCGGGCGGTGCCCGAGGCCGCCGAGCTGCGTGCCGACGAGCTCAACAACCGCGCCCTGTCCCTCCTCGACCTCGATCGCACGGACGAGGCCGAGGAGGCGTTCACCGCCGCGCTGGCCGCCGACCCCCGGCACCTGGAAGCCCTCTACAACTCCGGGCTCCTGCGGTGGCGACGGGGTTCCCTGGTCGAAGGGCCCACCGGGCACGGCCCGGAGGACGGACGCGAGCCCGTCACCGACAGCCACCTCCTCGCCCGGCTCCACACCGACGGCACGGACGCCGACGCCGACCGGCAGTCCCGGGTGCTGCGGGCGCATGTGCACCTGGAGCGCGGCGACACGCGAACGGCCCGTCAGCTGCTGGAGGAACTGGAACGCGAGCAGCCCCATGACCCCGAGGTGCGCGGCCCGGCCGAGGCCCTGCGGTCCGGCCGGGCCGGGGAGGGGAACTGCGCCGGCTCCATGGAACTGCCGTGGAGCCACGGGGAGGAGAGCCGCTACCTCCAGCCCTCGGTGCGGCTGACCGCCGACAGCCTGTGGGCGATGCGCAAGGTCGGCCGTTTCGACGTCCAGGTGTGGGACCTCGGCCGAAGCCGCCTGGCACTCACCCTCACGGGCACCGAGCCCGACGCGGTCGACGTCACCGCGGACGGCCGCGCCGTCGTGTCGTCCCACACCGACGGCCTGCTGCGGTTCTGGGATCCGGAAAGCGGCGGTCTCCTGCACGAGCACGCCCTGCCGGGGTGGTCCGCGGGGGCGCCGGGTGCGGTGCTGCCGCGGCGGGCGGGGCTGGTGCGGATGGCCGTGGACGGCCGTCACTTCGCCGTGGTCGCCGACCGCGAGGCCCAGTTGTGGCCCGCCGCCGCGACCCCGGGCCTGCGGCCGGTGCGCCGACGGCCGTTGGAGGGGTACCGCGACCACACGTGGCTCGCGGTGAGCGACTTCGGCCGCTGGGCGCTGGGCGGGACCACCGGGGGCGGGGCCGCCCTGTGGGACCTGGAGACCGGTCGGCACCGGCTGAACCTGGCGGGCGACGGCGACCGCCTCACCACCGCGTTCGTGAACGCCGACGGCCGCCACGCGCTGACGGCGTCCCGCAACCGCCTGAGCCTGTGGGACCTGACGGACGGCCGCTGCGTCGGCCGGGTCCTCACCGGCACCGGTCTGATCCACACGATGTGGCTGAGCCCCGACGCCCGGCTCGCCCTCGTCGGCGGCGCCGACCGCAACGTCCGGCTGTGGGACCTGCGCACGGGGCGCTGTCTGCGCACGTTCTCCGGTCACACGAAACCGGTGTACGCCGTGCTCATGGGCACCCGGGCCGACCGCGGCGCCTCGATCGACGCCTCGGGAACCCTCCTGGGGTGGACCTGGCGGCTCCCCGGTACCTACACCGCCCCGATGCACCCGAGCCGCCCCCGCCGCGTCGCGGAGCGGCAACGGCTGGACCACGACGCGGGGGCCCTGGCGGCCGAGGCGGAGCGGGCCCTCACCGACGGCAGGCACCGAAGGGCCCACGAACTGCTCGTACGGGCCCGGGAGTTGCCCGGACACGAGCGGCGGCCGCAGCTGCTGGACGCATGGTGGCGGCTGGGCACGGCGACCGGGTTCGCGGGGCTGCGGACGGCCTGGCCGGTACGGAGTTTCCCACCGGTCACGGACACCCGCGTCGACGACGTCGCGATCGGCGCCGACGGCCGCACGGCGGTGTCCGCCCATGGCTCCAAGGGGGTGTACTCCTGGGACCTCACCACCGGCCGGAGCCGGCACCGGCCGCACCCCCGAACCCTCTTCGCGGTGGGGATCGGCCGGGACGACGGCCGGGTGCTGGCGGGCGGTGACGCGCTGGTGGTCTGGCGGGGCGGCGCCGGGCCCCGGCACGCGGCCGGCGCACGGATCAACTACATGTTCAAGGGAGTCTCGTTCAGCGCCGACGGCCGACGCGCCCTGACCGCCGAACGGAAGACCGTACGGCTGTGGGACCTGGACACCGGGCGCTGTCTGCGCGAACTGACCGGCCACCGCGCCCCGGTCTCCGCGGTGGCCATGTCCGGGTACGGGCGGTGGGCCGCCTCCGCCGATCTCGACCGGGGCGTACGGGTCTGGGACCTGTTCAGCGGCAGGTGCCGGCACGTCCTGCTCGACGGCCGCCGGAAGGTGTCCGACCAGGTCGGCATCAGCGCCGACGGCCGCAGGCTGCTCTGCTACGGCCTGCACGGCGGCCGTCTGCTGTGGGACACGGTCACGGGCGAGCAGTTGACCGTCTTCGACGAGGAACCGGGGGTGACGGTGGTGGGCCGGCTCACCGCGGACGGCCGCCATGCCGTCACCGGGGACAGCGACGGCCGCGTCCGCGTCTGGGACACCGGCAGCGGCCGCTGTCTGCACGCCCTCGGCGGCCACGCCGGGATGGTCAGCTCCCTCGCGATCACTCCGGACGCCCGGTTCGTGGTGTCGGGCGGCGGTGACGGCACGGTGCGGCTGTGGGAGCTCGACTGGGAGCCCGCGACAGGGGACGGGGGCGGCGGACGCGCGAGGGGCTGAGCGCCCGCCGCCGGTTCCCCGTCCGGCGGGTGTCAGTCCCAGCGGTCCTGGTTGATGAAGCGGCTGAAGCCGCGCCAGGAGTTGGGGCCCATCACGCCATCGACGGGGCCGGTGTAGCCGTGTGCGGCGGCCAGTCGCTGGACGGCGGCCCAGGTGTTGGGGCCGGGGGCTCCGTCGACGGGTCCGGTGTAGCCCCAGCCGCGCATGTTCCGCTGGAGCGCGGCGTAGGTGTTGGGGCCCGGGGCGCCGTCGATCGGACCGGTGTAACCGGACTCGATCCGCAGCCAGTTCTGGGTGCGTTTCCACATGACGGGGCCGGGGATGCCGTCCTGCTCCGTCGTCGTCTTCGGCAGCCCGCCACCGCCACCGCCCAGATGGTCCAGCGGGTTGACCCGGGTGCCGCCCGGGGTGATCAGGTGCCAGTGCACGTGCGGGCCGGTGGAGCTTCCCGAGCCCGGGGCCCCGGCGGCGCCGCCGGAGTACCCGACGATGTCCCCCCGGCCGACCGGGGTGCCGTCGGACAGCCGGAACTCCGACAGGTGCATGTACTGCGTCCGGTACCCGTCGCCGTGGGTGATGGTCACCGTGTGCCCGCCGGTGCCGTTGTACGGAATGTTGGTGACGACACCGGCGCCCGCAGCCGGCAGTGCGGTGCCGACTCCCATCGCGTAGTCGATTCCGCCCAGGGAACCCCGGTTGATGTGCTCCCACCAGCCGTCCGTCATCGGGTAGCCGCTGAACGGGTTGTAGATGTCCAGTGCCCGGGCGGGGCTTCCCGAGAACAGCACGCCGCCGGCGGCCAGACCGAATGCGGCGACCGAGCCGCGCAGCAGCGTGCGCCGGCTCGCTCCGGCCTGCGATTGGCTCTTTTGACCGTCATCGGATCCACGACTTCCGCACACATCAACTCCCTTGATTTTATGGCCACTTGACCAGTTCCGACGGAGTGGAGCCACGGTAGCCCACGCGCGTAGATTCTGATACGGACATGACATGACGCTGCCGCGACCCCACCCGGGCGCACCGACCCGCCCCCCGGCGACCGCCATCCCGGCCGGCCCACCGCCCGGACTGCGCGGACGCGGCGGCGCGGGCACGAAAAATCCCCGGACCACAATTGCGGGCCGGGGATTTTGCCGAGTATATTGAGTGTTTCTCTGTGTCCATAGAAAAGGCCCCACAGCGGGGGCCATTAAGAAACACCATATCCGGCAGGGAGCCATTTTGTCAAATCGGGAAAGCGCCGAATTGCAGAAGGAACAGGAATTCGTCGACCGGCTCCACGACCGTGTCGACGTCCTGCGCGGCGACACCGCCCAGGGCGTCGAGGACGCGCTGACACCGGTCGGGAACGGCTTGCAGGCCCGGCTCGAACGGGATGTGCTGGTCGCCGAACGTTCCGGTCTGCTGGCCGCCCTGAACGCGGTGGACGGCTCGCTGTGTTTCGGTCGCATCGATTTCCGCGACGGCACCGCGCGCCATATCGGCCGGGTCGGAATCCGTGAGGACGACGCCGAACGCACTCCGCTGCTGATCGACTGGCGCGCACCGGTCGCCCGCCCCTTCTATCTCGCCACCGGTCACACCCCCATGGGGCTGCGCCGGCGCAGACACATCAGTTCCAGGAACCGCACCGTCACCGAGCTGCACGACGAGATCCTCGACCTCCGGGACCGGGAGCGCACCGGCTTCGAGGACCCGAGCGGCGACGCCGTGCTGCTCGCCGCCGTGAACTCCGCCCGTACCGGCCGCATGGGCGACATCGTGCGGACCATCCAGGCGGAGCAGGACCGCATCATCCGCGCCCCGCACCGCGGGGTCCTCGTCGTCGAGGGCGGCCCCGGCACCGGCAAGACGGCGGTGGCACTGCACCGGGCGGCCTTCCTGCTGTACGAGCACCGCGAGCTGCTCGCCAGGCGCGCCGTCCTGATCGTGGGCCCCAATCCCGCCTTCCTGCACTACATCGGCGAGGTGCTGCCCGCGCTCGGCGAGACCGGTGTCCTGCTCGCCACCCAGGCCGAACTCTTCCCCGGGGTGCGCGCCCACGGCACCGACACGCCCCGCGCCGCCGCGGTCAAGGGCGGGGCCCGGATGGCCGGGGCGCTCGCCCTCGCCGTCCGTGACCGGCAGCGGCTGCCCGAACCCGGCGCACCGCTGGTCGTCCCGCACGACGACGGGGAGCTCGTGCTCGACCGGGAGATCGCCCGCGAGGCCCGGGAGGCGGCCCGTGACACCCGGCTGCCGCACAACCTGGCCCGCCCGTACTTCGCGTTCCGGATCATCGACGCCCTCACCGCGCAGCTCGCCGAGCGGATCGGCGCCGACCCGTACGGCGGCCCCAACTTCCTCGGCCCCGACGACATCGCCCAGCTCGGCAAGGGGGTCGCGGCCAGTCGGGAGGTGCACTCCGCCGTCGAGGAACTGTGGCCGGCCCTCACCCCGGAGGGGTTCCTCACCGACTACCTGGCCGACCCCGCGCACCTGCCGGACGAGGACGCCGGGGCCATCCGGCGCCCGCCCGGCGAGGGGGCGTGGACCCCTGCCGACGTTCCGCTGCTCGACGAGGCGGCGGAGCTCCTCGGGGTCGACGACAGCGCCGAACGGGCCGCCGCCGAGGCCGAGCGCCAGGAGCGGATCGCGTACGCGCAGGGCGTGCTGGAGCTTTCGCGGGGCTCGGAGACCTACGAGTTCGAGGACGAGGAGTCCGAGGTCCTCGCCGCCCACGACATCGTCGACGCCGAGCGGATGGCGGAGCGGCACGAGGAGGCCGATCACCGCAGTGCGGCCGAGCGCGCCGCCGCGGACCGGACCTGGGCGTTCGGGCACATCATCGTCGACGAGGCGCAGGAGCTGTCGCCGATGATGTGGCGGCTGCTGATGCGCCGTTCGCCGACCCGTTCGATGACCCTGGTCGGCGACCCGGCGCAGACCTCCGAGGAGGCCGGCGTCGGTTCGTGGGAGCAGATCCTGGAGCCGTACGTCGGTGACCGCTTCGAGCACGTCCGGCTCGGGGTCAACTACCGCACGCCCGCCGAGATCATGGAGCTGGCCGCCGGGGTCGTACGGGCCGAGAACCCCGGCTTCCGGCCGCCCGGCTCGGTGCGGTCCACCGGTGAGGCGCCGTGGATCCGGCACGCCGGGGAGGATCTGGCGGGTGCCGTGGCCCGGGCGGTCGCGGAGCTGACGCCGGAGGAGGGGCGCCTCGCGGTGATCGCGCCGCGGGAGCTCCACGAGGAGATCGCGGCCCCGCTGGAGGGGGTCACGGCCGGCGCCGAGCCGGATCTGACCCGGCCGGTGGTGCTGCTCGGCCCGCGCCAGGCCAAGGGGCTCGAATTCGACCACGTGCTGGTCGTGGAGCCCGCCCGGTTCGGGACCAGTGACCTGTACGTGGCCCTGACCCGCGCCACCCAGCGTCTGGGCATCGTCCACCGGGAGGAGCTGCCCGGGGCGCTGCGCTGACGGGACGGGGAGAGGGAACGGCACGGGCCGGGAGCCGGATGGCGGGCCGGGACCGGCGGGCATAGCCTGCCCAGCAGTGCCGTTCCATCGTCCCCGGTCCGCCCGGCGGAAGGGTTGAGAGCCGTGAGCACCACCCGTGACGAGCAGGAATCCCCGGAGCCCCCGGCGGGGCCCGCCCCCGGGGGCGATCCGGAGTTCCACCCCTACCACCACCCCGCCGCGGGCTGGGGCGCGGCGGAGAGCGTGAGCCGTTTCCTGATGCGCGAGGGCTCGCTGGTGGACGGCCCGCGGGCCATCATGCGGATGAACCACGAGAACGGCGGGTTCGACTGTCCCGGATGCGCCTGGCCGGACGACACCAAGGGCCTGCACCTGGACATCTGCGAGAACGGGATCAAGCACGTCACCTGGGAGATGACCCGCAAGCGGGTCGGGCGCGAGTTCTTCGCCGCCCACCCGGTGACCGAGCTGGCCGGATGGAGCGACCACGATCTGGAGAACCAGGGCCGGCTGACCGAGCCGATGGTCTACGATCCCGCGACGGACCACTACGTCCCGATCGGCTGGAAGGACGCGTTCGAGCTGGTGGGCCGCGCCCTGCGCGAGCTGGACCATCCGGACCGGGCCGCGTTCTACACCTCCGGCCGACTCGGCAACGAGGCCACCTTCCTCTACCAGCTGATGGCCCGCGAGCTGGGTACGAACAACCTGCCGGACTGCTCCAACATGTGCCACGAGGCCAGCGGCCGCGGCCTCCAGGCATCCCTGGGCACCGGCAAGGGCACCGTCGACCTCAAGGACTGGGAGCGGGCCGACGCGCTGTTCGTCCTGGGGGTCAACGCCGCCTCCAACGCACCCAGGATGCTCACCGCCCTCGCCGGGGCGTACCGCCGCGGCGCCCGGATCGTGCACGTCAATCCGCTCGTCGAGGCGGCGGCCACCCGCACCATCGTCCCGCACGACTTCACCGACATGGCCCTCTTCAGGACGACCCCGACCAGCACCCTGAACCTGCAGCCCCGCATCGGCGGCGACATGGCGCTGCTGCGCGGGATGTCCAAGGCGATCCTGGAACAGGCCGAGTCCGACCCCAGGGCACTGGACCGGGAGTTCATCGAGCGCCACACCGCCGGCTTCGAGGAGTACCGCGCGCTGTGCCGGGCCACTTCGTGGCAGGAGATCGAGCACCAGTCCGGGCTGAGCCGCGTCGACATTCTCGACGCGGCGCGTGTGTACGGCGAGGCCGACCGCTCCGTCATCAGCTGGTGCCTGGGGATCACCCAGCACGAACACGGCGTCGACACCGTCCGGGAGATCGTCAACCTGCTGCTGCTCCGCGGCAACCTGGGGCGGGAGGGGGCGGGCCCCTCCCCCGTGCGCGGGCACAGCAACGTCCAGGGCAACCGCACCTGCGGCATCGACCACCGCCCCACCGACGCGTTCCTGGACCGCCTCGCCGAGGTCTGCGGGATCGAGCCGCCCCGCCGGCACGGCCTGGACACCGTCGGCACGATCAAGGCGATGCACAGCGGCGACGTGAAGGTGTTCGTCGGCATGGGCGGCAACTTCGCCCTCGCGGCGCCCGACACCCCGTACACCTGGGCGGCGCTGCGCTCCTGCGACCTCACCGTCCAGGTGAGCACCAAGCTGAACCGCAGCCACGTCGTCCACGGCCGCCGGGCCCTCATCCTGCCGTGCCTCGGCCGTACCGAGAAGGACCACCAGCGCAGGGGCGTCCAGAGCACGTCCGTCGAGGACTCGATGAGCATGGTCCACCTGTCGGTCGGCATGAAGCGCCCCGCCTCGCCGCACCTGCTGTCCGAGCCGGCCGTCGTCGCCGGCATGGCCCGCGCCGCCCTGCCCGACAGCGCCACCCCCTGGGAGTGGTACGTCGAGGACTACGACCGCATCCGGGACACCATGGCCCGCGCGCTCGACGGCTTCGAGGACTTCAACCGCCGGGTGCGGATGCCCCTCGGCTTCCGCATCAAGCAGCCCGCCCGCGAGCTGGTCTTCCTCACCCCCTCCGGGCGTGCCGAGTTCTCCACCGCCGCCCTGCCCGACGTCGTCCCCGCCCCCGGCACCCTGGTCCTGGGCACCATGCGGTCCCACGACCAGTGGAACACCACCGTCTACTCCGACAACGACCGCTACCGCGGCGTCAAGAACCTGCGCACGCTCATCTTCATGAACCGGGCCGACATGCGCGAGCGCGGCATCGCCGACCTCGGCCCCGTCGACATCACGAGCACCGCGAAGGACGGCAGCCAACGCTCGCTCGAGGGTTACCTCGCCGTCCCCTACGACATCCCCCGCGGCTGCGCGGCCGGCTACATGCCCGAGATGAACGTGCTGTGCGCGCTCTGCGACTACAGCACCCAGAGCGACCAGCCGATCATGAAGCACGTCAGGGTCACCGTCTCCCCCGCCGCCCGGGCCGGGGGTACGGGGCGGGAAACGGCGTAATCGCTTCGACAGCGCCCGCCGCGCCCGGCAGAGTCGCCGGTCATGACGAGCAGTGAGTCGTGGACCCGTGCGACCGCCGAACGCCACGACGCCGAGGAGAGGGAGATGTCCTCGGCCGCCGTGCCCGGACCGGCCCTCGACTGCCTCGCCGGGGACGGCCGGGCGCTGGAGTTCGCCATCGGGACCGGACGGGTGGGCGTCCCGCTCCGGGAGCGCGGCGTGCCCGTGGTGGGCATCGAGCTGGGTGTGCCGCCGCTGCGGTTCCTGCCGCCCGGGCAGGTCGCGGTGCCGTTCGACGTCTCCGAGGACCATCTCGGCTTCGACACCTTCGACCTGGTCGAACAGGTCCTGCGCTCGCACCGCCTCACCCGTGACGGCGACGACGACCGCTACCGTCGCGAGGTTTCCCGGCACCGGTACGCGTGGCCGGCGGAGCTCGACCTGATGGCCCGGCTCGCGGGGATCGAACCGGAGCGGCGCGTCGCGGACCGGGACGGGACGCCGTTCACCCAGGACTCCCCGAAGCACGTCTCCGTGTGGCGCAAGCCGGTCCGAACCGCCCCTCCCGGCTCTCTCCGCTCCCCCGGTCCGGCCGGCCCGGGCCCGCAGGGTACGGTCGCCTCCCATGTCATCACTTCACGCACCGGAGCCGGGCCCCGCGAGGGATCTGCGGGTGGGTGACGTCGTCAGGATCTCGTGCCCGTTCACCGAGGCCCTGGTCACGGAAGGGGCGCGGCCGGACGGGGAGGTCGCCCTGCGGTGGCCCTGGTGGTCGGCCGACCCGGACTGCTCGTGGTTCCGCTGGGACGGTTCGGTGGTCGTCGACGGCGGGACGGGGCCGGACTCGGGGGACGGGGGGCTGTTCCGCACCGATCCGGCGCCCCGGTCGCTCGCCACGGGTGACCCGTGCCGCGTCGGCATCCCGCCGACCCTCGTCCATGTCATCGACATCGCCCATTACGACCCGCCCCAGGAGACCGGCCGGCTGCCGCGCCCCGCCCGGCTGGTGGTCGTCCTGCCCGCGGGCCGCTCGTACGACCCCCGTCTGGAGGAGCAGGGGGAGAGTTTCGACCCCGACGACGACATCCCGCTCGTCCTCGAACCGGTCCTGCGCCCGTACGCCTTCCTGGAGCCCGGCGACGAGGTCGCCGACGACACCGGCCGGGCCTGGCGCTTCGACGGGCCGTGGGACTGGTGCCCCTTCGACGGCGCCGGGCCCCGCGAACCCGTCTGGCCCCTCGTCCTGCTCGCCCGCCGCTCCTGCGCCGACGCGGCGGAGGCGGGGGCCGCCGTCGCCGGGGCGACCCGTACCGGCTCACACCGCGAGGAAGTCGCCCGCTGGCGTGCCGTCGCACGGGCGGAACCTCCCGTCTTCGCGGGGTCGTGAGGCGTGGCGCGAAGTCGCCGGGCCCGCCGCCCTTCCGCCCGCCCCGTGATCCGCCCGCCCGGACCCGGCCGTGGCCGTATTCCTCTCCCCGGTCCGCTCGGTACGGGGCCGTCGTCGCCCGGCGGCCGGGGGCACGGAGGCCGCGCGCGTCGTTTCCCCGTCCGGTCGCACGCACCGCTTCCCGTCCGGCCGCGCGGGGGAGCCGCCGGAGGGGCTGTGACTCTTCGCGCGGGAGGCCGGGGAACGGTCCGGGCCGCCGCCGGGCACTGAATGGCCGAATACAGCTCATGGCACGCGGGCCCGGGCCCGTATCTATGGGGCGATTTCGAGCCGCTCGGCCATCGAGGCCCCGGGAGGGCACGGGGGCCGACCTCGGCGAACCGGGCGGGGGCACGGGCCGGACGGCCCCGGGCCGCGTACCGGACCGGGCGGTGGGCGGGCGAGGTAACCGGAGCGCGCGCCGCCGGTGGCGGGCGCCTCCGCGGCACGGTACGGCCGGACCGTGCGCCGTCGACCGCGGGCGCTTCCGGGGCGGGGTGCCACCGGGCCGGGCAGTCGACATCGCGCGGCCACACTCCGTGAGACCTCCAGCCCTCCGGGTTGCTGTGATCTTCGACACATCACCCTTTTCACGCCGCTCGAACACGCGTCATACACGTGTCATGCCCATGACTTGCAGGTGACGGCCGGTACGCGCCCGCGCGAGGAAGTCCGGATTGCCGCGCCTCGGGGTCTTTGCGGTTCACACCCGCTTAACGCGCGTAGACATCGGCGGCCGGACGGAGCAACGCGACCTGTTGACCTCGCAGAGGCCCCACCAGTTAACTACCGCAGATCACGCCCAACAGCCCCTCGAATCAGGAGACTTCATGTCGATGCCGTTATCCGGCGCGCCCTCCGTGCCGTCGGCGCCGGACCTGGTCATCGCGGTGAATCCACTCCACCGCCCCTCCCCCCGACTGACCGCGGCGGCGGTCCGGGCAGGCGCACTCGGCGTGCTGGAGCTGCCCACGGGGGACGCGCGCGGGGCCGGGGAGTTACTGGCCCGTACGGACCGCTGGACCCGGGCACCGTTCGGCGTGCGGCTCCGCCCCGGCTGCGTACTGCCGAACGGCGACACCGCCGACTCGCTGCCCGAGGGCGCGGGCACCGTCCTGCTGGCCGATTCCGCCCGCCGCCCCGCCGACTTCCCCGGCCGCCGGGTCCTGGTGGAGGTCACCGACCTGGCCGGGGCCCACGAGGCGGCCCGGGCCGGTGCGCACGGCCTGGTGGTACGCGGCCACGAGGGCGGCGGCCGGGTCGGTGAACTGAGCACGTTCATCCTCCTGCAGCAGGTCCTGGCCGACGAGGCGCTGGGGCTCCCCGTGTGGGCCTGCGGGGGCATCGGGCCGCACAGCGCGGCGGCGGCCGTCGCGGGGGGCGCGGCCGGGGTGGTGCTCGACACGCAGCTGGCGCTGTTCGACGAGGCCGAGCTGCCCGCCGGGATCGCGGACGCCCTGCGCGGGCTCGACGGTTCGGAGACCGTGGTGCACCACGGCCGGCGCGTGCTGCGCCGCCGGGGCCCCGGGGCTCCCCGACTCCCCGACGATCCGGACGAGTTCGCCTCCCGCATCGGCTCGGACGATCTGCGCACCCAGTTCCTGCCGGTCGGGCAGGACGTCTACCTGGCCGGGTCGTTCGCCGGACGGTACGCCCATGTGTCCCGGGCGCTGCGGGCGGTCCGCGACGCCGTGACCGGGGCGCTGGCCGACGACTCCGCCGGCGCCGCGCTGCTCGCGGACTCGCCCGGTGCCCGGACGCTCGGCACGGCCCTGCCCGTCGCCCAGGGCCCGATGACCCGGGTCAGCGACCAGCCGGCGTTCGCGGCGGCCGTGGCGGCACGGGGCGGACTTCCGTTCCTGGCACTGGCGTTGGCGGGACCCGAGCGCACCCGCGCCATGCTGGAGGAGACCCGCTCCCTGCTCGGGGACGCCGCCTGGGGCGTCGGCATCCTGGGCTTCGCGGACGACGCCGTGAAGGACGCCCAGCTGGAAGTGGTCCGCGAGCTGCGGCCCTCGCACGCGATCATCGCGGGCGGCAGGCCCGCGCAGGCCGCCGCCCTGGAGGCCGAGGGCATCACGACCTTCCTGCACGTGCCGTCGCCGGGGCTGCTGCGGCAGTTCCTGACGGCCGGGGCGCGCCGGTTCATCTTCGAGGGCTCGGAGTGCGGCGGCCATGTGGGCCCGCGCGGCAGCTTCCCGCTGTGGCAGGCCCAGACCGAGGTGCTGCTCGACTTCCTGGCCGAGTCCAACGGGCGGGGCGCGGGGGAGCTGACCGTGCTCTTCGCGGGCGGCATCCACGACGAGCGGTCGGCGGCGATGGCGGCGGCCCTGGCCGCCCCGCTGACCCGGGCCGGGGTGGGCTTCGGCGTGCTGATGGGCACGGCGTACCTGTTCACCGAGGAGGCCGTGACCGCCGGGGCGATCCAGCCGCTGTACCAGCGCCAGGTGATCGCCGCGGACCGCACCGACCTGCTGGAGACGGCCCCCGGACACGCCACCCGCTGCGCGCACTCCGCGATCACCCGCGACTTCGCGGCCCTCAGGGACGGGCTGCGCGAGCAGGGGGTGCCCGACCGGGAGGCATGGGAGCAGCTGGAGCGGTTCAACGTGGGCCGGCTGCGGCTGGCGTCCAAGGGCATCGAGCGGGTCGGCGACGAGCTGCTGACGGTGAACGAGGACCGCCAGGCGCACGAGGGCATGTTCATGGCCGGCGAGGTGGTGGTGCTGCGGCACGGCACGACCGACGTGGCGGCCCTGCACTCCTCGGTGACCGAGGGCGCGAACCGTCTGCTGCGGGAGCGCTCCACCGGCCCCGAGGCACCCGCCGAGGAACCCGCGCCGCTGCGGATCGCGGTGATCGGCATGGCCGGCATGTTCCCGGGGGCGGCCGA
Source organism: Streptomyces sp. NPDC002669 (assembly GCF_042889165.1). Taxonomy (NCBI): domain Bacteria; kingdom Bacillati; phylum Actinomycetota; class Actinomycetes; order Kitasatosporales; family Streptomycetaceae; genus Streptomyces; species Streptomyces sp. NPDC002669. The sequence continues at coordinate 77,168 of NZ_JBIAQQ010000019.1, forward strand.
TCTGACCGAGTTCTGGGCCAACGTCCTGTCCGGCGAGGACTGCGTGTCGGAGGTCCCGGCGGACCGCTGGGACCCGGAGCTGTACTACGCGCCGGACGGCGACGGCGAGCGCACCCCGTCCCGCTGGGGCGGCTTCCTGCCCGAGATCCCCTTCGACCCGCTGGTGTACGGCATTCCGCCGGCCTCGCTCGCCAGCATCGAACCGGTGCAGCTGCTGGCGCTGGAGGCGGCCCGCCGGACGTTGGTGGACGCCGGGTACGACGCGCCGGGCACCGACCACCGGCGCACCTCGGTGATCTTCGGGGCGGAGGCGGGCAGCGACCTGTCCAACGCGACGACGCTGCGCACGGTGCTGCCCGCGTACACCGGGAGCGTCCCGGCCGGTCTCGACGAGCAGTTGCCGAGGCTGACCGAGGACTCCTTCCCGGGCATGCTGGCCAACGTCATCGCGGGCCGCATCGCCAACCGGCTCGACCTGGGCGGCGCCAACTACACGGTGGACGCGGCCTGCGCCTCCTCGCTGACCGCGGTGGACGCGGCCTGCAAGGAGCTGGTCACCGGCACCAGCGACCTGGTGCTGTGCGGCGGCGCCGACCTGCACAACGGCATCAACGACTTCCTGCTGTTCTCCTCGGTGCACGCGCTCTCCCCCTCGGGCCGCTCGGCCACCTTCGACAGCTCCGCCGACGGCATCGCGCTCGGCGAGGGCGTGGGCTGCGTGGCGCTGAAGCGGCTCGCCGACGCGGAGCGCGACGGCGACCGGATCTACGCCGTCATCGACGGGGTGGGCAGCGCGAGCGACGGCCGGGCGCTGGGGCTGACCGCGCCCCGCCCCGAGGGCCAGCGCGCGGCGCTGGAGCGGGCGTACGCGGGTGCGGGCGTCTCCCCCGCCGAGGTCGGCCTCATCGAGGCGCACGGCACCGGCACCGTCGTCGGCGACCGTACCGAACTCGCCACGCTCACCGAGTACTTCTCCGAGTCCGGTGCGCTGCCCGGCAGTTGTGCGGTCGGTTCGGTCAAGTCGCAGATCGGGCACACCAAGTGCGCGGCGGGCATGGCCGGTCTGATCAAGACGGCGCTCGCCCTCCACCACGGGATCAAGCCGCCGACCCTGCACGTGCGGGAGCCCAACCCGGCCTGGGAGAAGGGGTCGAGCCCGTTCGTCTTCCACACCGAGGCCGGCCCGTGGCCGGTGGAGCCGGCCCGGCGGATCGCCGGGGTCAGCGCCTTCGGTTTCGGCGGCACCAACTTCCACGTGGTGCTGCGCGCCCACGAGCAGGCACCGGCGCCCCACACTCTGGACGGCTGGCCCGCCGAGCTGTTCGTGTTCCGCGGCAGGGACGAGGAGGCCGCCGCCCGTTCCGTACGGCGCCTGCTCGACCTGCTGGAGCGGGGCGGGACCTGGCGGCTGCGGGACTACGCCCGGCACGCCGCGCTCCGCGCCGACCGGGCCGCGCTGGACGGGGAGGCCGTCCGGTACGCGGTGGTGGCCGACTCGCTCGACGCGCTGCCCGGCCTGCTGGAGCGGGCCGTCCGCGGTGAACACGCCCCCGACGACGGCGTGTTCGTCGCGGCGCGGGAGCAGGAGGGCCTGTACGGGGACGCGGAGGCCGCCCCCGCCGAGGCGCTGGCGTTCCTCTTCCCCGGCCAGGGCAGCCAGCGGCCGGGCATGCTGGCGGACCTCTTCGTCGCCTTCCCCGAGCTGCACCACTACCTCCACCTCGGTGCCGAGTGGGCCGAGGCGCTCCACCCGCCCACCGCCTTCGACGCGGACACGAAGGCCGGGCAGCTGGCCCGGATCACCGACACGGCCGTGGCGCAGCCCGCGCTCGGCATCGTGGAGCTGGCCGCGGCCGATCTGCTCGGCAGCCTGGGGGTGCGGCCCGCGATGGCGGCGGGGCACAGCTACGGCGAGCTGGCGGCGCTGGGCGCCGCCGGGGTGTTCGCGCCGGAGGACCTGCTGGCGGCGAGTGCCGCGCGCGCCACGGCGATCCTCGGCGCGGTCGACGGCGGTGACCCGGGGTCGATGGCGGCCGTGAACGCTTCCGCGGAGCAGATCGAGGAGGTGCTGCGGCTGGCCGGTCTGCACGGCGAGGTCGTCACGGCCAACCACAACTCGCCGCGGCAGACCGCCATCTCGGGCCCGACCGGGTCGGTGGAAGCGGCCTGTGCCGCGTTGCGGGACGCCGGCCGCTCGGCCAAGAAGCTCCAGGTGGCCTGTGCCTTCCACAGTCCGGTGCTGTCGGGCGCGGGTGACGCCTTCGCCGGGCACCTGGCACGGGTCGCGCTGCATCCGCCCGCCTTCGACGTGTGGGCGAACCGCACCGCCGCGCGCTATCCGACCGCGCCCGGGGACATCCGTGCGGCGCTGGCGGGGCAGATCGAGGCCCCGGTGCGGTTCACCGAACAGATCGAGGCCATGTACGAGGCGGGGGCCAGGGTCTTCGCCGAGGTCGGCCCCGGCCGGATGATGTCGCGGCTGGTGGACACCATCCTCAAGGGCCGGCCGCACCGCACCGTGCCGGTGGCCGCCGACCACCGGGGCGGCCTGCGCGGGCTGCTCGACGCCCTGGCCCGGCTCGCGGCCCTCGGCGTCGACGTGCGCCTCGCCCGGCTCGTCCAGGGCCGTGACACCGTCGATCCCGCCACCGCCACCGCGCCGCGGGCCGCGGGCTGGACGGTCGACGGCCACCTGCTGCGCCGCGCCGACGGCACCATCCCGTCGGGCGCCCTCCATCCCCCCACCCAGATATCGGAGTCGGTCGTGTCGGAGCACCTCCACAACAACGGTTCCCTGTCCGGCCCCGACGCCCTGATCGCGGAGTTCCTCCGCAGCAGCCGGGACATGGTCGCCGCCCAGCGCGACGTGCTGCTGCGCTACCTGGGCGGGCCCGACACCGGTCACCCGGCGCCTTCGGTGCCGAGCGCCCCGGTGTACGCGCAGACCGTGGCGTACGAGCCGCCGCAGCTCGCCCCGGCGCTCCCGGCTCCCGCCGCCCCCTCCGCTCCCGGGGCCGCGGCGCCCGCGCCCGCCACCGACCGGGAGAGCGTGCTCGACACCGTCCTCGGGGTCGTCGCGGACCGCACCGGCTACCCGGTCGACATGATCGAGCCCGAGCTCGACCTGGAGGCCGACCTCAGCGTCGACTCCATCAAGCGCGCCGAGATAGCGGGCGAACTGGCCACCCGGCTCGGGCTGCCCACCGACACCCCCGACGGGCTCGACCGCCTCAGCGCCGCCCGTACCGCCGCCGCCCTCACCGGTCTCCTCGTCGAGGCGCTCGGTGACGGCGCGCCGGAGCCCGGGGCCGGGACGGCGGCCTCCGCGCCGGCTTCCGCGCCGGTCGTGGCCGAGGCCGTCGAGCCGGAGATCATCGCCCCGGTGCGGCTGGAGTTCACCGAGGAGGCGCTGCCCGGGGTGACCGCCACGATCCCGGCCGGGAGCCGGGTGCTGCTGCTCGGCGGCGGTGCGGCGGCCGAGGCACTGGCGGACCGGCTGCGGGCCGCGGGCGCCGAACCGGTGGTCCGTGACGACGTGCCCGACGAGGTCCCCGGCACCGTGTACTGCCTGGGCACCCTGGACGCCGACACCCCGCCGCTGCCCGACGCCCTGCCGCTGTTCCAGAAGCTGCTCGCGGCGGCCCCCGCCCGGCTGGTCGCGGTGGAGCGGCGCGCCGTGGGCGCGGCCAGCGGTCTGCGCGGCTTCTTCCGTACGGTCTCCCGCGAGTACCCCGAGTGCGCCGCGACCCTGCTGGAGGTGGAGGAGGGTGCCGACGCCGGGGCCGTCGCCGATGCCCTGTTCGTCGAGGCCGCGGCCACGGACCGGGAGCCGGTCGTGCTCACCGACGGAACGGTCCGGCGCGCGCTGCGGCTGACCCCGACCGGTCTGGGCGCGCTCGCCGAGACCGGCGCGGGCCCCGCCGGGGACGGCGTGGCGGAGGCGGAGGCCGTCGGTCTCGACCGGGAGGCCGTGGTGCTGCTGGTGGGCGGCGCGCGCGGCATCACCGCCCGGTTCGCCCGGACGCTGGCCGCCACCAGCCGTTGCCGGCTGGTCCTCATGGGCCGCACTCCGGTGCCGTCGGAGGCCGAGGACCCGGCGACTGCGTCCGCACAGGGCCGCGACGCGTTGCGCCGCGCGCTGCTGGCGACGGGGCTGACGCAGCCCGCCGAGATCGAGCGCAGGCTGAACTCCCTGCTGGCGGCCCGTGAGGTGCGCGACACGCTGCGGGAGTTGCGGGAGCTGGGCAGCGAGGCCCGGTACCACTGCGTGGACGTGCTGGACACCGAGGCCGTCAGCACCACGGTGAAGGAGGTGCACCGGGAGTACGGGCGGCTGGACGGGGTCGTCCACGCGGCCGGTGTCATCGAGGACAAGCTGATCGCGGAGAAGACCGCCGTCTCCTTCGACCGGGTCTTCTCCACCAAGGTCCAGGGGGCCAGGGCCGTGCTGGACGCGGTGGACTCGCTGCCCTCCGGGCCCCGTTTCGCGGTGCTCTTCGGCAGCATCGCGGCGGCCCTGGGCAACCGCGGCCAGTGCGACTACGCCGCGGCCAACGACGCCCTGGAGGAGCTGGGCCGCCGGTGGACCAGGCCCGGCCGGCGCGGGTTCACCGTGCACTGGGGGCCCTGGGCGGCGGCGGAGACCGGCGGCGGCATGGTGACCCCCGAGCTGATGCGTTCGTACGCGGCCCGCGGGATCAAGCTGATCGACCCGGAGGAGGGCCCGCTGAGCCTGCTGCGGGAACTGGCCTGGGGCCTGCCGGAGACGCACGCCACGGTCTACACCGCCTCGGGCTGGTGACGGGCGTGGACGCCCGCACACCGGTCGCCATCGTCGGCATGGACGCCTTCTTCCCGGGCGCCACCGACCTGGACGCCTACTGGCGCAACATCGTCGACGGGGTGGACGCCGTCACCCGGGTGCCGGACGACGGCTGGGACGCCGGTTTCTACGCGCCGGGTGCCACGGACGGGGACCGTCGCAGCGACCGGATCTACTGCCGGCGCGGCGGGTTCGTGGACCGGACGGCCGAGTTCGACGTGGCCCGGTTCGGGATCATGCCGTCGTCGGTGGCGGGCACCGAGCCGGACCAGCTGATCGCGCTGGAGGTGGCGCACCGTTCGCTCCAGGACGCGGGGGGCACCGATGTGCTGCCGTCCGCGCGGGAGCGGGCCGGGATCGTGCTGGGCCGCGGCGGCTATCTGACGCCCGGGCTGGTCCGCCTGGACCAACGGGTGCGCACCGCCCACCAGTTGGTCCGGACGCTGGGCGAGCTGGCCCCGCAGCTCGGCGCCGACCAGCTGGAGCGGGTGCGGGCGGCGTTCACCGAGCAGCTCGGCCCCGAGCAGCCGGAGTCCGCGATCGGGCTGGTGCCGAACCTGGTGGCCTCCCGGGTCGCCAACCGGCTCGATCTGCGCGGCCCGGCGTACACGGTCGACGCGGCGTGCGCGTCCTCGCTGATCGCGGTCGACCACGCGGTGCGCGAACTGGCCTCCGGGCGCTGCGACCTGATGCTGGCGGGCGGGGTGCACCACTGCCACGACATCACGTTGTGGAGCGTCTTCAACCAGCTCGGGGCGCTCTCCCCCTCCGAACGGATCCGTCCCTTCCACCGGGGCGCGGACGGGGTGCTGATCGGCGAGGGCACCGGTGTGGTCGTCCTGAAGCGGCTCGCCGACGCCGAGCGGGACGGGGACCGGATCTACGCCGTGGTCACCGGCACCGGGGTGGCGGGCGACGGCCGTTCGGCCAGTCTGCTCGCCCCGGACCCGGGCGGTCAGGTCCGGGCGGTGCGCCAGGCGTGGCAGGCCGCCGGGCTCGACCCGAGGGCCGCCGGTTCGATCGGTCTGCTGGAGGCGCACGGCACCGCGACCCCGGCCGGGGACAAGGCCGAACTCACCACGCTCGCCGAGGTGTTCGGCCCTTCCGCGGAGGGCGATCGGGCGGTCATCGGCTCGGTGAAATCGATGATCGGACACACGATGCCCGCCGCCGGGATCGCCGGTCTGATCAAGGCGGCGCTGGCGGTGCACCACGGGGTGCTGCCTCCGACGCTGCACTGCGAGGAGCCGCATCCGGCGCTCGCGGACACCCGGTTCGCCCCGTTGGCGAAGGCCCGTCCCTGGCAGGACCCGGCGGGCGGTGCGCCGCGCCGGGCGGGGGTGAACGCGTTCGGCTTCGGCGGCATCAACGCCCATGTGGTGCTGGAACAGCCGGCTGCGGCCGCGCCCCGGGCGGCGGGCCGGGTGACGGTGAGCGAGCCGGAGCGGGTGCTGCGGCTGGCCGCCGACACGGTCGACGAACTGGCCGGGCTGCTGACCGCCGACGACTCCTCGGTCCTGGCCGCGGGCCGGGACGAGCGGGTCCCGGGCGGCGGGCCGGTGCGACTGGGCATCGTCGACCCGACCGGGCGCAGGCTGAAGCTGGCCCGCCGGGCCGTGGCCAAGGGCGTGCCCTGGCGGGGCCGTACCGACGTGTGGTTCACACCGCGTCCGGTACTGGGGGCGGCCGGTGGCCGGACCGTGTTCGTCTTTCCCGGCCTGGAGGCCGAGTTCACCCCGCGCGTCGAGGAGCTGGCCTCTCGTTTCGGGCTGCCCTGGACCCCGGGCTCCGACGCGCGCGTCGGTGACGTGGGCCGGCACGGCACCGCCGTCTTCCAGTTGGGCCGGTTGCTGGACACCGCGCTGCGCCGGGTGGGCGTGGTCCCGGACGCCGTCGCGGGGCACAGCGTGGGCGAGTGGACGGCGATGGCCTGCGGCGGCATCCACGCGGCCGACGAGGTCGACGCGTTCCTCTCCGCCTTCGACCCGGACGCGCTGCGCGTGCCGGGCGTCGCCTTCGGGGTGCTGGGCACGTCCGCGCAGCGGGTGCTGGAGGAGCTCGGGGACCGCGAGGACGTGGTGCTCTCGCACGACAACGCGCCGCAGCAGTCGATGATCTGCGGCCCCGAGGAGGCGGTGGCCGAGCTCGTGCACCGCTTCCGCTCCCGGGGCGTCATCTGCCAGGTGCTGCCCTTCCGTTCCGGTTTCCACACCCCGCTGCTCGCGCCGTACCTGGGGCCGATCCGCGCGGCCGCCGAACGCTACTCGCTGCACCCGCAGACCACCCCGGTCTGGTCCGCGACGACCGCCGCGCCCTTCCCGGCCGGGGCGGACGCGGTGCGCGAGCTGTTCGTGCGCCACCTGCTGGAGCCCGTCCGCTTCCGGCAGACGGTACTCGCGCTGCACGAGGCCGGGTTCCGGGCCTTCGTGCAGCTCGGCGCGGGCCAGCTCGGCTCGCTCATCGACGACACCCTGGCCGGGCAGGACCGGCTGGTCGTCTCCGCGCACTCCTCGTCGCACGACAGCCTGGCGCAGTTGCGCCGGGTGGTGACCGCGCTGTGGACGGAGGGCGCCGCCCCCGACGTCACCCCGTTGCTCGCTCCCGGCCCGGCCGGGGCCGGTGCCCCGGGGGCGGCGCGCACCGCGCGCACCGGCCGTCCGGGGGTCCGGCTGGACCTCGGCGGGGCGCTGGTGTCGCTGCCCGCGCGGGAGCACGGCCTGCTCGCCCGGACCTCCGGGGCCGGTGCCGGTGTCGGCGCGCCGGTTCCCGGTACGGCGGGTGATCCGCTGAGCGCCGAACTGTCCGCGCTGCTCGACGACACGGCGTCGGTGGCCAGGGAGCTCATCGGTGCCCGCGCGCTCGCCCGCCGCGCCCCCGCGCCCCGGCCGGGGCGCGGGGTGCCGGTCCGGCGTCCGGCGGGCCCCCCGCCGTCCGCCGGTGTCCCGGCGCGCCCTGCTCCCCCGGCGCGTCCGGACGGGTCGGAACGGATGCTGCGGGTGGACGTGGCCGAGATGCCCTATCTGCTGGACCACTGCTTCTTCCGGCAGCGTCCCGGCTGGCCCGACGAGGGGGACCGCTGGCCCGTGGTGCCCGCCACCACGGTCATCACCCACCTCATGGAGTTCGCCGAACGGGCCCGCCCCGGGACGCGCGCGGTCGCCGTCCACGACGTGCGACTGCTGAAGTGGATCGCCGCGATCCCCTCGGTGCGGGTGCCGGTGGAAGTGCGGGACGTGACCCCGGACCGGGTGGAGGTCGCCCTGACCGGCTACTCCCGGGCGGTCGTCGAGCTGGCTCCGCGGTACGCCGCCGCCCCGGCGGTGTGGCCCACCGACCCGGCCGCGGAGCGGCGGCCCGAGCTGCGCGCGGAGCAGCTGTACACGGACCGGTGGATGTTCCACGGCCCCCGCTTCCAGGGGGTGAGCGAACTGACGGCCGAGGCCGACCACTACGTACGAGGGGTGCTGACCACCCCCGAGGCGCCCGGCGCGCTGCTGGACAACGTGGGGCAGCTGCTCGGCTACTGGATCATGTCGAAGCTCGACGAGCGCACCACGGTCTTCCCCGTGGCCATGGAGCGGATCCGCTTCTTCGGCCCCCATCCCGCCCCCGGCACCCGGCTGGTCTGCGCCATCCGCATCACCGATGTGAACGCGTCGACGCTGACCGCCGACATGCAGCTCAGTCACGAGGGCCGGGTGTGGGCGGAGTTCACCGGGTGGCAGGACCGGCGCTTCGACAACGACGCGACGATGCGCGCGGTCGACCGCTTCCCCGGCCGCAACACCCTCTCCGAGCCGCGCCCCGGCGGCTGGCTGTCGGTCCACGAGCGCTGGCCCGACCTGGCCACCCGCGAGCTGGTGATGCGCAACGTGCTGGGCGGCGCGGAACGCGAGGTGTACGAGGGGCTGAAGCCCATGGTCCGCCGCCGCTGGCTGCTCGGCCGGATCGCCGCCAAGGACGCGGTGCGCACCCTGTTGTGGCAGGAGGGCCGCGGCGACATCTACCCGGCGGAGCTGGCCGTGCACAACGACGCGTCCGGCCGGCCGCTGGTCCGCGGGGTGCACGGGTGCGAGCTGGGCGAGGGGCTGGTCGTGTCGCTCGCGCACTGCCGGGACATCGGTGTGGCCGTCGCCCGCCGGGGACCCTGCGGGATCGACGTCGAGGAGGTCGTCGACCGCCCGCGGGGCACCGTGACGGCCTCCTGCGACCCGGCGGAACTGGCCCTTCTCGACGGGCTGGTGGCGACGGACGGGGAGGGCGGGGCGGTCTGGTTCACCCGGTTCTGGACGGCCAAGGAAGCGGTCTCCAAACGGCTCGGGACCGGGCTGCGGGGCCGCCCCGCCGACTTCCGGGTGGTGTCCGCGACCCCCGAACGGCTGGAGGTCGTGACCGGGGGCGTGACCTACGAGGTGAAGAGCACCGAATTGACCGGCGGTGCACGGGAGCCGGACGGGCGGCGATACGTCGTCGCCTGGACGGCGGACGACAGGACGACAGGAGTCCAGAATGAGCACTGAAGCAATCGGGCGGCCCACCACGGCCACCCTTCCGGGGGACGAACTGTGGGAGAGGACCTTCGCCGACATCGCGGGCATGCTCCGCGACCTGTTGGCCGAGGAGGGGCTGGACGACGTCGGGATCGACCGGGGGACCACGTTCCACGGCGACCTCGAACTGGAGAGCATCGACCTGGTCACGCTCGCCGGTTCGCTGCGCGAGCACTACGGCGAGAAGGTCAACGTGGCCCTGTTCGTCGCCGATCTGGAGCTCGACGAGATCATCGCCCTGACGGTGGGACAGCTCGTCGACTACGTGACGGAATCGCTGCGGGCCGCTCCGTGAACCGGTCCGCTCCGTGAGCCGGGGTGCTCCGTGAGTCGGGGCGCCTCCCCTCCGTGCGAGCGCCCCGCCGAACCCCCCGCTCGACCGTCCCCGTGGCAGGCCCACCCCCCGGCGCCCGCCACCACCCACGAAAGGGTCCGACCCCCCATGTCCAAGATCCGTACCGGCGAGATCACCACACACGTGCAGCGGTTACCGGCCGCGACCGTGCCCGCCCACGGCGGTGAGCCCCAGGTCGTCGTCTTCGTCCACGGGCTGCTCACCGACAGCCTGGCCAGTTACTACTTCACGCTCGGCCCCGCCTTCGCCGCCGCCGGGCACGACGTCGTCATGTACGACCTGCGCGGCCACGGGCGCAGCGACCGGCCGCGCACCGGCTACCGGCTGGAGGCGTTCGTCGACGACCTGGCGGCACTGCTGGACGGCCTGGAGATCCCCGGCCGGGTGCACCTGGTCGGCAACTCCTTCGGCGGGACGATCGCCGCCGGCTTCGCCGCCTGGTACCCGGACCGGGTGGCCACCATCACCATGATCGAGTCCGAGCCGCCGGTCGCCCTGTGGAACGAGCACATGGCGGCGGGGCTCGCGGACGCCAAGACGCACCTGGTGCTGGAGGAGTCCATCAGCTGGATCGCCGCCAACCACGGCGCGCACACCGCCCGGTTGTCCCGCAACGCCGGCCGGATCCTGAGGACGACGACGCTCGCCGAGGACGTGCCGCTGAGCCGGACCATCGACGACGACCTGTCCGCGCTGACCTGCCCGCTGCTCGCCGTCTTCGGCGACGAGTCGGGGCTCGGTGCCCAGGCACCGGACCTGGAGAAGCGGGTGGCCGGCTGCCGCACGGTGATCCTGCCGGAGCAGGGCCACTCGGTCCTGGTCGAGCAGCCCGCCGTCACCCGCGATCTCATCCTGGAGTGGATCGCCGAGCACACCCCCGCGGGAGCGTTGCGGTGACGCGTTTCCTGCTGGTCGTACCGCCGCTGGTCGGTCACACCAACCCGCTGGTCGGGGTGGCCGACGAGCTGGCCGGGCGCGGGCACGACGTCGCCTGGTGCGGGAACGCCGGACAGCTCGAACGGCTCGTGGGCGGGGGCGCGCGGATCTACGACTGTCCGATGCCGCGCGACGAGCACATGGTCCGGCCCCCGAAACTGACCGGCCCGGCCGCGTTCCGCTTCCTGTGGGAGAACTTCTTCGTCCCCCTCGCCGACGCCATGGCGCCCGGTGTCGACGCCGCCGTCGAGGACTTCCGGCCCGATCTCGTCCTCACCGACCAGCACACGCTGGCCGGCTCGCTGACCGCGGAGCGGCGGGGCGTCGTGCACGTCACCTCGGCCAGCACCTCGGCCGAACTCGTCGACCCGCTCGCCGCGTTCCCGAAGATCGGTGCGTGGCTGCGGGAGCTGATGGACGGGCTGCGCCACCGCATCGGGGACCCCGGCGCCGAGGGCGACCCGCGGTTCTCCCCGTACGGGGTGGTGGCCTTCACCGGGCGCGAGCTGCTCGGTGACGCGCCGCTGCCGCACGACCGGGTCCGGCTGGTCGGCCCGGTCATCGCGCCGCGCCCCGGCGACGGCGACTTCCCCTGGGAGGCGCTGGACGGGGACCGCGAACTGGTGCTGGTCTCGCTGGGCACCGCCAACACCGACGCCGGGGGCCGTTTCCTGAGGGAGGCGGTCGCCGCCCTGGACTCGCTCCGCGACCGGGTCCAGGGCGTGGTCGTCGACCCCGGGGGCCTGTTGGAGGACGTCCCGGACGGCATCCTCGTACGGGAGTACGTGCCACAGCTCGACCTGCTGGCACGGGCGTCCGCGGTGGTGTCGCACGGCGGACACAACACCGTCTGCGAATCGCTGTGGCACGGGCTTCCGCTGGTCCTGGCGCCGATCCGGGACGACCAGCCGATCGTCACCGAGCAGGTCGTCGCGGCGGGCGCCGGGGTCCGGGTCCGCTTCGGACGGGTCGACGCGGCCCGGCTGCGGACGGCGCTGGAGACCGTGCTGGACGACACCGGGGGGCACCGCACCGCGGCCCGTGCCATCGGCCGCTCCCTGCGGGCGGCCGGCGGCCGGCGGGCCGCGGCCGACCTCGTGGAACGCGTCGCGGCCGGCACACCCGTACGCGGCTAGGACCTTTCGGCCGGACCGGCCCGGAAGCGCCGTCCGGTGCGTACGCCCGCGGGGCGGCGGGCCGTACCGGACGCGTCCCGCGCCCCGAGAAGCACGCACGAACCGCCCCGAGCACGCACGGACCGCACGGAGCACCACCGGGCCGACGGCCCGCCCCGCTCTCCTTCCTCGATGGGTTTCCCATGACACACCCCGTACGGGACGAGGCTCCCGCCACCGCCCCGGCCCCGCCCGGCACCGACCCCGCGGTGTCGCCGCTGCGGATCCTGCTGCGCTACGCCCGTCCGCACCGCGCGGTGCTCGGCGCCACCCTGCTGATGGTGCTCGCCGCCAGCGCCTCCGGGCTCGTCCAGCCCCTGGTCGCCCAGCACGTCCTGGACGGGCTGGGCGAGAGGCGCGGCGTGCTGGGTCCGGTGGTGCTGCTCGCCGCGCTGGTCGTCCTCGGCGCCGCGCTCACCGGGCTCCAGTCCTGGTGGCAGCAGCGCACCTCCGAACGCGTGGTCCGGCAGATCCGCACCGAACTGGTGCACCGTCTGATCCGGTTGCGGGTGCCCGAGCTGGAGCACCGCTCGCCCGGCGACCTGATCGCGCGCGTCACCTCCGACAGCGTCCTGGTGCAGAACGCCGCCACCGAGGGCATGGTGATGGTCGCCAACGGCGTCCTGAGCATCCTGGGCGCCGTCGTCCTGATGGGCGTGGTGCATCCGGGTCTGCTGGGGGTGACCGCCGCCGTCATGGTGGCCGTGGCCGTGGTGATGGGGCTGATCCTGCCGCACATCCGGAAGGCGGTGGCGCGGGCGCAGGAGTCGGTCGGGGCGATCGGGGCGACCCTCGACCGCACGCTGGGCGCGTACCGCACCGTCAAGGCCAACGGCGCCGAGGGCCGGGAGACCCTGCGCGCCGAGGCCGCCGTCGAGGAGGCCTACCGCGCCGGGCTGACCGGGGCGCGCTACGTGGCCTGGGTGAAGGTGCTGTCCGGGGTGTCCATCCAGGCGGCGTTCCTCGCCGTGCTCGGAGTCGGGGGCGCCCTGGTGGCCTCCGGCAGCCTCACGGTCTCCGCCCTGATCGCCTTCCTGCTGTACGTGTTCTACCTGGCCAGTCCGATCGGCTCGCTGGTCGGGGGGCTCAGCACGCTCCAGCAGGGGCTGGGCGCGATCGGCCGCATCGAGCAGGTGCGCCACATGCCCGCCGAGGACGACGTGGACGTGCCGCCCGCCGACGCTCCGGCGGAGGGCGGCGCTCCCCCGGTCGAGTTCGACGACGTCCGGTTCTCCTACCCGGGCCGCGGACCCGCGCTGCGCGGCATCTCCTGCACGGTGCCCGGGGGCACCCGGACCGCGCTGGTGGGTCTGTCGGGGGCGGGCAAGACCACCCTGTTCGCGCTGCTCCAGCGCTTCCACGAGCTCGATTCCGGCGCCATCCGGATCGACGGCGTGGACATCGCGACGCTGCCGCGCGCCGAGGTGCGCCGCCGCATCGCGTACGTGGAGCAGGAGTCGCCCGTGATGGCCGGCACCGTCGAGGACAACCTGCGGTACGCGGCACAGGACGTGACCGCCGAGGACATCGCCGAGGTACTGCGGCTGACCCGGCTCGACTCGCTGATCGCCCGGCTGCCCGAGGGGCTGCGCACCGAGGTCGGCAACCGCGGCGTCACGCTGTCCGGCGGGGAGCGCCAGCGCCTGGCCATCGCGCGTGCTCTGCTGCGCCGCCCGGAGGTGCTGCTGCTCGACGAGGCCACGGCACAGCTCGACGCGAACAACGAGCGCGCCCTGCGGGACGCCGTCGACCAGGCCGCGCGGCGCTGCACGGTGATCCTGATCGCGCACCGGCTCTCCACGGTCACGGAGGCGGATCAGATCGTGGTGCTCGAACACGGGCTGGTGCGGGCCTGCGGCCGTCACACCGAGCTGGTCGCCTCCGACGGTCTGTACCGCGAGCTGGCGGCCAGTCAGATGCTGGTGCCGGAGGTGGAGGACCCGTCGTCCCTCGCGGCTCCGGACGCCGTCGGCCCCGGCGGACCCTCGCCCGCCGGGGCGGAACGGAGCGGCCCCACCGGCTGAACGATCTTTTGCGGGGCGCCACTCCGGATGTTTCCCGGGCCGAATGCTTCCCGGGCCGGGACGAGGGCGCCCGGCCTTCCGGCCGAACGCCCTCGTCCTCGCGCTTGCCCGACAGCGGAGTCAGGAATTCCTTTCCCTTTTTCGTGGGCGCGGAATTCCCCATGCCCTTTCGGGGTCTCCGTCCGGGAAAATTACGGCCGGATGATTCAGCCGGTAATGCCGTTGAGCTGGGCGAGATATCCGTCGCGGTGGCCGGCCGCATTCGGGTGGTAGGACTCGTTGAGCTTGCTCCACTCCAGGCTCGTGACCCATTCCGAGCCGCCCGAGCAGATGGTGTGGGGGTCGAACGCGGCCCGCGGGTCGAGGTAGGTGAGTCCGGCGGCGGAGGCGGCCGCCGACTGCACCCCGGCCAGGGTGTCGGCCGCCGAGTTGAGCGCCGTGCGCTCCTTGTCGCTCAGCCCGAAGATGCCGCAGTTTCCGCCGATGGTGTAGAGGCGCGGGTAGCCCACGGCGACGATCCGGGCCTGGGGGGCGCGGGTCCGGATCGCGGAGTAGACCTGCTGGAGCCGGCCCGGAAGGTACCCGGTCGCGGCGGCCTTGGCGGCCTCGACGCCCTTGATGCAGTCCTTGTCGTCGATGGTGAGGATGCAGTTCTTCAGCACCTCGACGAAGCCGACGTCGTTGCCGCCGATCTGGACGGTCACCAGGGTGGTGTCCGCCGTCACCTTGGGCACCTGGTTGGCCAGCAGCTCCGTGGTGGTGTCACCGGAGCAGGCCGCCTCGACGAAGGAGTAGTTCGGGTGCTGGGCCGCCCACAGCCGGGTGTACGACAGCGGCCCCCGGCGGCACGCGTCGTCGGGGTTGTCGTACGTCCGCGTGCCGACACCCACGGTGTAGGAGTCGCCGAGCGCCACGTACTTGCCGTCCGCGGCGTGCGCCGGGGTGGCTAATGTCAGGCCGAGCAATAAGGCCGAAGCCATACCGAGAAAGATCTTCAAGGTTCTCATGGAGCCCTCTCCGATGAACGAAATTACCGACCCCAATGAAATACCATTGATGAATGCGGCGGAACACCCGCTGCTCGAAAAAATTCGAAACTCCCGATGACGTCCGCCCAAAAAGCACCGACCACCGGAAGAAACAGATGAAAGCGGACCAAGTGGGGTCAGGAGATACGGAGAAGACCGCCGCCCAGAAATGCACAACAAAGGCAAAAACGGTGCGGGGAACACCGCACCGGGAGATACCGCGTACGGGAAAGTCCGTCGCGGGGACGACCCCGGCACGGGGCGGGCCCCGGGTCGGCGGGCGGCGGACTCCGGCGGGGGCGGGCAGATGGTGTCATCCGGACCGGGCGGTGCATGTCGCCCGGTCCCGGTCCGTTCCGGCGGCGGGTCGTCGGCGGTAGTCGCCGGGCGGTACGCCCAGGACGCGTTCGAAGGCGATGCCGAGCGCACTCCCGGAGCCGTAGCCGACGGAGTGGGCGATGGCGGCGAGCGCGGCGTCGTCCTTCCGCAGCCGCTGGGCGGCGAGTTCGATGCGCCAGCGGGCGAGGTACTCCAGGGGGCCCCTGCCCGACGGCGGACTTGAGCGCGCGGCGCGGGTCGTCCGGGGCAGCGAGGAGCGGCCCGGGAGCGCGGGGCAAGAGGCGAGGGGCACAGGACGAGGGGGCGCCGGGTCGGCGCGGAGCGTACGCCGAATATCTCCCCTTGCATTTAGTCCGCGCATGCAAGTATTGTCTCTGCATGTAAGGCGCGCTTGCATCTGATGCGGGCCCGCACAATCGGTGGACCGCCCTCCCCCACGGCACCCCGGCTCCCCGGAGCCGGATCCGGCCGGGCATCCACCCCCACCCCCCGCAAAGGCACTTCCCATGTCGCTCAAGAACATCCTTCCCGGCCGTCTCGGCTTCGGCACGGCCCCGCTCGGCAACATGTTCCGCGCGATCCCCGACGCCGAGGCCCGCGCCACCGTCGAGGCCGCCTGGAACCACGGCATCCGCTACTACGACACCGCCCCCTTCTACGGCGCCGGCCTGGCCGAGACCCGCCTCGGCCAGGTCCTCGCCGGCAAGCCCCGCGACGAATACGTGCTCTCCACCAAGGTCGGCCGCGTCATCCTCGACGAGCACGAGACGGACGTCCCCGACTTCGGCGAGAAGGGCGGCCTGTTCGAGCACGGCAACCCGAACAGGATCGTCCACGAGTGGACCGCCGAGGCCACCGAACGCTCCATCGAGGACAGCCTCAAGCGTCTGGGCACCGACCGGCTCGACGTCGTCTGGGTCCACGACATCGCTCAGGACTTCCACGGCGACGCGTGGCTGCAGAAGTTCGAGGAGGCCCGCACCGGCGCCTTCCGCGTCCTGTCCCGGCTGCGCGACGAGGGCGTCATCCAGGCATGGGGCCTCGGCGTCAACAAGACCGAGCCCGTCGAGCTGACCCTCGCCCTCGACGAGCCGCGGCCCGACGGCTTCCTCCTCGCGGGCCGCTACACCCTCCTCGACCACGAGCACGCCCTCCAGCGCCTGCTTCCCATGGCCCAGGAGCAGGGCGTCGACATGGTCGTCGGCGGCCCCTACAGCTCCGGCATCCTCGCCGGCGGCACCCACTTCGAGTACCAGCAGGCCCCGGCCGAGATCGTCGAGCGCGTCGGGAAGCTGAAGGCCCTGGCCGAGCGGCACGGTGTGAGCATCAAGGCCGCCGCCCTGCAGTTCTCCCTCGCCCACCCGGCCACCGCCGCCGTCATCCCCGGCGCCACCCGGCCCGGCCGCATCGCCGAGGACACCGCCGCCCTCGCCGAGGCCGTCCCCGCCGCGTTCTGGACCGAGCTCCGCGCCGCCGGCCTGGTCAGCCCGGCCGCCCCGCTCCCGAACAACGCCTGACCCCCACGACTCCCCTCCCCCACACCCCCCACGGACTCCACCCCTCAGGAGAGAAGATCATGGCCTCCACCTCCGTCTCCCGCGTCGTCCCCGCCTCCCCCCAGCAGGTCTGGAACCTCATCGGCGGCTTCGACTCCCTCCCCGGCTGGCTTCCCTACATCCCCGAGAGCACCGCTCTCGAAGGCGGCCGGGTCCGGCGCCTGACCAACCCGGACGGCGATGTCATCATCGAGCGCCTGGTCGCCTTCGACGAGGCGGAGCGCCACTACAGCTACGCCATCCTCCAGGCGCCGTTCCCGGTCACCGGTTACGTCTCCACCCTCCGCGTCCACGCGGTCGCCGGCCGGGACGACGTCGCCGAGGTCCAGTGGTCCGGCCGCTTCACCCCCGACGGCGTCACCGACGCCGAGGCCGAGGACCTGTTCGCGGGCATCTACCGCGACGGCCTGGCCGCCCTCCATCAGGCCCTGGCCTCCTGACCTGTCGCCGGCCCCGGCCTCCCGGCCCGGAAGCCGCACCGAATCGCACGGCCCGGACACGCCCCACGCGTGCCCGGGCCGCGGTGCACCCGGCCCACCGCCGGTCCGGGGCAGCGGCCCCGGCCGACGGCCCCGCCCCTCCTGAGTCGGCGAACCTGCCCTCCGGCTCGATGTTCTCCGGGTTCGTGCCGTCGGGGGCGTTCCCCGCCGGCTCTTCCGACAGTTCCGCATCGCGCATTCTGACCGGCGCGTGACGGCGCGGGCCGTCGTCCCGGTCCCGCTGCGGCTGACCGGGGCGGGCATGGGCCCCGGACGCGCGGACCGGCCGGGCGTAAGCTGCGTTCAGCATGGACACGGCGGGGGACGGAGCACATGGCGACTGAGCCGGCACAGCAGTGGGGATCGACCCTCGATTCGGTCGTGGTGTACGCGCAGGGCGCGCTCTGCCGGCGCCTGGCCCGGGGCGGCGTGCCGTCCGACGGCCGGGTTCGGGTGACGGGGCTGCCCCGCTCGCTGGACCCGGGTTCGCTGCGGGCCCGGGTCCTGGGCGCCCCCGGGGTACGCGTCACCGGGGCCCGGGTCGAGGTCGGGGCCGAGCCGGTGGCCGCGGACGCGCCGGACGGCCTGCGGCACGAGGTGGAGCGGCTGAGCGACGCGTGCGCGGCGGCGCGGGGCCGCCGGGACCGACAGTTGGGCCTGATCGCGGAGGTCGGCGCCCTCCGCCCGGTCCCGCCCGCCCGCAAGCGCGAGGACCCGCACCGCAGCACCCCGGTCGACGCCTGGCTGGAGCTCGCCGACTTCGTCGACGAACGGCTGACGGGACTGCACCGGCGCCTCGTCGAGCTGGAGGAGGAACTGCGCGACGTCGAGCACGAACTCGACGTCGCCGCCGACCGGCTCGCCCGCGCCTCCACCGACGCGCCGTCCGCGCATGTGGAGACCACGGTCTGCGCGGCCCTGACCCTCGACGGCGCCGGGGACGCGGGGACGGAGCTGGAACTGGAACTGGAGTACGGGGTGCCGGGCGCGGTCTGGGTGCCCGCCTACCGGCTCACCCACCGTCAGGGCGAGGGTGACGGCCGTCTGGTGCTGCGCGCCTCGGTCGCCCAGCGGACCGGTGAGGACTGGACCGGCGTACGCGTCGCCCTGGCCACCGCCGATCTCCGGCGCCGCACCGACCTGCCGGAACTCCGCTCGATCCGGGTCGGACGCAGTCAGCCCGTCCCCGCGCCCTCCGGCTGGCGCGAGCCCCCGGCCGGGCTCGCCGACCTGTTCTCCGGATACGACGCGGCAGGCCCCGCACCGGCCCCGGCCGCCGTGCCCGCGGCCCTGGCCGCGGGTGCCGGTGCCGCGCCCGATCCCGTTCCGGCTGCCCCGCTGCCTCCCCCGCCGCCCGCGCCGCAGGGCTACGGCGGTCCGCCCCCTCCGGCACCCAGTGGCGGATACGGGGCTCCCCCGGCGGCCTTCGGCGGACGGGCCGAGCGTGCGCGGTCGGCCCGTCCGCGGGCGGGCGCCGGCGCCTTCCCGAGCGCCCCCGCCGCGATGAGGCCCGCGGGCCTCGGCCGGACCGCGCCGGCGCCGGTGACCGGTCCGCCGCAGCCGAGCGGTGACGAACTCGACTACGCCGCCCTCGTCCTGTGCGGCCCCGACGAACAGAGCGGCCGCAGGGGCCGGCTGTTCCCCGGCGAACCCTTCGACCCGGTGGCGGTCGAATACCGCCGCCGCGCCGAGGCGGTGGCCGCGCTGCCGCTGCCCGGGCAGGCCGTGCGCCCCCGCGAGTCGGCGGGGTCCTTCGACCACCGCTTCGACGCCGCCGCCCGCGCGGACATCCCGTCGGACGGCACCTGGCACACCGTCACCGTCGGCGAGATCCCGGTCGGTCTGCGCACCGAGTACCTCTGCGTCCCGTCCGTGGAGCAGACCGTGTACGCGACGCTGGTGCTCTCCAACGCCACCGATCAGGCGCTGCTGGCCGGTCCGGTGGAGGTCGTCGTCGACGACGACTTCCTGCTGACCGCCGCCCTGCCCACGCTCGCCCCCGGCGGGATCCGCCGGGTGGGGCTCGGACCGGCCGAGGGCATCCGGGTCACCCGGCGCACGAACCTGCGCGAGTCGACCGCGGGGCTGCGCAACAACATCACCGTGCTCGACCACCACGTCCACGTGGAGCTGGCCAACCGGCTCGCGCGGCCCGTCACCGTGGAGGTCCGCGAACGGGTGCCGGTCTCCTCCGAACCGGACGTCCGGATCGAGGAGCGGGCCGACTGGACGGCACCCGAGGAGAGCACCGGGCCCGACCCGCACGCGCCGGGCACCCGAGTCTGGCGACTGGACCTGCCCGCAGGCGCCACCGCCGCCCTCGACGGCGGCTACGAGATCCGCATCCCGGCCGGCAAGGCCCTGGCCGGCGGCAACCGCAGGAGCTGACACCCGCCATGTCCACGGCCCCGAAGCCGATCGCCCTTCCCGTCACCGCCGTCACCTGTCTGGAGGACCGCGCCCACGTCGAGCGTGCCGTCGTGCTCGATCTGGCGGCCGGGGTCCAGCGGCTGCGTCTCGGGCCGGTCAGCGCGCTGGCCGTCGACCGCACTCTCCACGCCGAACTGACCGGTGAGCACTCCGCGACCGTGCTCGACGTGCGGATCGTCCGCGACTGGACGCCGCGCGGGCCGCGGCCGCCCGCCGACGACGACTCCGCCCTGCGCCACCGCGTGCACGCCCTCGAAGCGGAACAGCTGTCCCTGGAGCAGCACCGCGACCGGCTGCGCGCCCGCCTCGACCTGCTCGGCCGCCTCGCCACCGACCTGCTGCGGGAGATCGGCGAGGGCGCCGGATCCGGGGAGGCCGACCCGTCCCGCTGGACCCGTGAACTGGACCGGGTGGACGGCGAGCGCGACACGCACGGCGAACGACTGCGCGCCGCGGAGGCCCGGTTGGGCGACCTCGCCACCGAACTCGGGGAGGCGCGGCAGGCCGTGCTCCTCTCCGAGGAGGAACCCGCCGAGCTGGTCGGCCACATCGAGTTGACCGTGCGGGCCGGGACCGCGGGACCGGTCGGGCTGCGCCTGAGCCACCTCGTCCCGTGCGCGCTGTGGCGGCCCGCCTACCGGGCCGTGCTCGACGGGGACTCCCTGACGCTGGAGACCGACGCGATGGTCTGGCAGCGCACCGGTGAGGACTGGTCGGACGTGCGGCTGACCCTGTCGACGGCCCGTTCGGCGCTGGCCACCGATCCGCCGCGACTGGACGAGGACCGGCTGACGCTCCGGGAGCGTTCCGCGGCGGAGCGCCGCACGGTGGACGTCGAGCTGCGCGAGGAGGAGGTCGGTGACCTCGGACCGGCCCCGGTGCTCGGTCTGCCGGGGGTGGACGACGGCGGCGAGGCGCGGGTGCTGAGGTCCCCCGCGCCGGTCTCGGTGCCCTGCGACGGCCGCGCCCACCGGGTGCCGCTCTCCTCGTTCACCACGGCCGCGCCCAGTGAGTACGCCTGCGCACCGGAGCTGTCCCCCCTGGTCACCCAGGTGGTGCGGTTCGACAACCTGTCCGGCCACGCGCTGCTCGCCGGGCCCGTGGACCTGGTCCGCGACAGCGGGTTCGGCGGTCGCGGCACGCTGGACTTCACCGCTCCCGGCGCCCCCGCCCGGCTGGCCTTCGGCAGCCGGGACGACTACCGGGTGGTGCGACGGACCGAGGAATCCCGCGACACCATCGGCATCGCCCAGCGGACCGTGGTGACCCGCACGGTCCAGTTGCACCTGTCCCGGTTCTCCGCCCCCGGGGAGCACGGCGAACAGCGGGTGGCGCTGCGGGAACGGATCCCGGTCTCCGAGGTCTCGGCGGTGGAGGTGCGCCTGCGCGAGGGCTCCTGCTCCCCGGTCCCCGACGCGGTCGACGCCGAGGGCATCGTCCACTGGAACGTCCCCCTCCCGCCCGGCGGCCGCCGCACGGTCACCCTGGTCTACGAACTGTCGGCGAGCGCCCGGGTCACCGGCCTCTGAGCCCGGTCCGCACCGGCCGCCGCCCCGCCCCAACCGGGCGGCGGCGCCCGGCCGTTGCCGGGCCGACGGGCCGGACGGCCCCGCTCACCCCGTCTCCGGCAGCCGGGCCACGGTGGCGGGGCCGTCGTGGAACATCGAGGCCAGGACCTCGTCCTGCACGCGCGCGCCGTGCCGCTCCAGCCGTTCCCGGCCGCCGGGCAGCACACCGAGGATCCGGTACCGGACCGTGTTCGTGACCAGGGCGAGTGCCGGCCCCCACGGGAGGCTGGGCCGCAGCCCCAGTTCGCGCATCCCGGTCGGGCCCACGAAGGCGGTGAGCAGGCTCATCTGCCGGGCGCGCTCGTAGCGCCGGTGGAGCCGTTCGGCGACGGGGCTCTCGTGGCCGAAATCGCGCTCGGCCTGGGCGTCCATGGTCAGGCGGGCGAGGTCCCGGCCGGCCCGGGTCTGTCCGGCGGCGGACAGCAGGATGTGGTAGTTCCACCGGTGCCGGACGTCCTCGACGTCCGTCAGCCACTCCGGCGCGACGCCCATCAGCAGGCCGACGTACCGCCACAGGTGCATGAGGTCGTCGCGCTGCCGGCGGGTCAGGCGCACCCCGAGCCCGAGGCAGCCGACGATCACGGTCGCGTCGAAGAGCCCGAGGGTGGCCGCCTGGTCGGCCTGGTTGATCGGCAGGCCCCAGCGCCCGGAGTCCCAGCGCGGCTCGAAGTGCGCGTTCACCAGGGCGTGCATGGCGCGCACGTGGACGGTGAGGCGCCAGCCCTCGGCCCCCGGGCGCAGGCCGCCGGGGCGGGTGACGGCGTGGGACCACTTGGCCGTCTCGCCGAGGCGCCGCAGCGTCTCGTCCCCGCCCAGGCCGCCGGTGAGCACCAGCAGGTCGGCCGGGCCGCCGAAGCGGTAACCGCCGACGAGAGAGAGGAGGGTGAGGACGTCGCCGCTGTTGCGGCCCAGGGAGCGGTAGGCCGCCGCGCCGCGCTCGATTCGGTCCCAGTCGACCCAGTGGGGGACGGTCGTCGCGTGGTCCAGGAAGGCCCGCAGCGCGGGCGGCAGGTCCCGGGGCACGTCGGGGACCGCGTGCAGCGCCCTGCCGAGCAGGGAGCGCGTGACCCGGGCCGGATCACCGGGTGGCAGGCGCATCGCCCCGGCGAGGGCGGCGCCCAGTTCGTCGCGCTGGAGGAGAGCGGCCCCCAGCCGCTCCATGAGGGCCTCGTCGACGTCCTTGTCGATGTCGGTGAGGAGGAAGAGCGCACGGGCGATCCTGCGGCCGCGTCGCTCGGCCTCCCGGAAGCGGCTCGGAAACGGACCGATGGCACGGACCTCGCTGCTCTGCGTCATACAACCGTTGTAATGCGAATAATTATTCGCATACAATTCGCTTATGCGTAAGACGCCCCGTCAGGAGCGGTCGCGGGAGATGGTCGAGCGGATCATCGACGCAGGGCGCGCGGTCCTGGCACGCGATGGCTACGCACGGTTCGCGACGACCCGGGTCGCCGACGCGGCCGGCATCAGCCCGGGTTCCCTCTACCAGTACTTCCGGAACAAGGAAGAACTCCTCACCGTGCTCATGGAGCGGTACTGGGCGGAGGCGGGCGACCGGGTGGCGGCTTCGCTCGCCGACCATCTCGCCGATCCGCCCGAACGGCTGATCCCCAATGTGATCGAGGCGCTGCTGTCCGCCCTGGAGCAGGACTCGCAACTTCTTCGCGTCGTGATCGAGGAGGTGCCGCCGAGCTATCACGAGGATCATCTGCATCACCTCCGGCGGCGCATCCAGGATCTGGGGTCGGCGTACCTCGCGGGGCGCGCGCCCGAGGAGCGGAACGGGGCCACCCGCGCCTGGGTGCTCGTGGCCGCGATGGAGGCGCTCAGCGTGCGCTGGATCCTCGACCGGCCCGCCATCCGGCGCGACGAGCTGATCGAGGAACTCACCGCGCTCGTGACCCACTACATGTTCCGCCCGGGCCCGGCCTGACGGCGGGGCGCCCGCGCCACCGGGCCCCGGGACGTCGCAGGACGCCCGGAGCCGGCGGGGATGTGCTCAGTAGCGCAGGACCGCGGCGATCCGCCCCTCGTCGGCAAGGGTGCCGGTGGGGACGAACCTGACCTCGGCCCCGGTGTCCAGGGCGCGTTCGACGATCTCGTCGACCATGTCGTCCCGGGCACCCGGTTCGCCGGAGCCGGCCGGTTCCAGGTGGCCGCCCTCCTCGCGCACGACCGTCCGGTAGTCGTCCTCGACCGCGACCACACGGGCCCGGCCCTCCTTCGCGGCCAGCCACACCTCGTCGATGCCGCCCGCGTACTCCCGTCTGCCGCGCGCGGCGTCCAGTTCCGTGACGAGGGCGGAGACGGCGGCCGTCTCCCGTGCGGTGCGCGAGGGTTCGACGGCCCGGTGCACCTCGGCGGCCGGTCCCTCGGCCAGCCCGCCGTGCTCCACCGTGACCGTCTCCGGGGCCGGCGGGCCGAGTTCCTCCAGCAGGGCCAGGGCCTCGGCGGAGCCGAGGACGTACAGCGGGCGGGGTTCGGCGGCCAGGACGGCACGCAGCTTCTCGTGCGCCTCGCGCAGGAACTGCCGGGTGGCCTCGTCCCGGAAGGTGCTGGGCAGGTCGCCGATGCGTTCCTTCCGCTCGGCGTCCGGGTCCTCCAGACTGCGGGTCAGCGGAAACCCGTCGCGTTCGGCCTCGACCACGCGTTCGGGATCGCCGCTCCACAGCGAAACCCGGTCGGCGGCCACTGCCAGCACCCAGTACGGCCGCTCCGCGGCGGCGGCCGCGACCAGGTTGCGGGTGAGGAAGGTGTCCGAGAGGACCACCCGTTCCGGAACGGCCCGGGGCAGCGACCACACCTGGTGCTCGCCCTGCGCCACGTGGATCACCAGGCCGTCCTCCGCGTGCACGAGGTCGACCTCGGCGGCGGCCCGGCCCAGCTCGTCCAGGATGTCGACCCGGCGCTCCCGCGACACGTCGGGGTCCTCGGTGAGCGCCTTCTTCGCCTCGGTGAGGAGGTTGCGCAGCCGCACCTGGTCCTGGGCGTTGTCCGGTTCGCGGCGGTGCGTCGGCATCACGAGCGAGACGGCCGGGTACGGACGGGGCCGGCGGAGTTCCGCGAGTACCTCGCCGCTGAGCACGGGGTTCATGGAGAAGCCTTCCTGCTGGTTCGGTGGGAACCGTCGGTACGGGCCCGAGGTCCTGCTCCGCGCCGTTCCGTCCCGGGCCCCGCTCCGGGGTGCCGTTCGGATTCGGAGCCGTCGCCGCTTCCCTCCGTCGCCCCGGCCTCCGCCCGGAATCGACCGGGTGCGGTCGTCGACGGTGTCGCGGACGACCGGGCGGGTCATGCGGCTGCCTCCCGGCCGCGGCCGAACCCGCCGTCGACGGCGAGGATCCCGACGCCCGCCCGCCGCGACAGGGCGGCGGTCTCGCGGCCGTACGTGACGGCGACACCGGTGCCGGGGCGACGGTGTCGTTGCCGCCGCCCGGTTGCTGACGTCAGGTGATACCGACGTTACTCCCCGGCGCCGGGGCGTGCACTCGGAGAACGACTGCGGGCCTCCCCCGGGTCCGCGAGCGCGGGCCCTCTCCCGGAGAGGTCTCAGGGGACGACCGGGGCCGAGCATCCACGGGCCTTCGCCGAACGCTCGGCGAACGCCTTCGGCGCGGCACGTTCGTACCCGAGGTCCGCCTCGCCGGCCGGGGGCTCGGCCCGCTTCCCCTTCTCCTGCCTCCCGTACGAGGGGCGCAGGACGAACAGGGCCCGGCCGTCCGCGCACATGGCCGTGGTCCAGCTCATCCGGCCGTACCGGTCCCGGTGGTGCGCGGGGGTGTCGCTGTCCGGTGCGGCCTCCTCACTGCCGAGCCGCCGGTGCTCCTCGTAGCCGTACAACCGCTCCTGCGCGTAAGGGCCGTAGTCCGCGTCGAGCGAGTAGCGGGTCGTGCCGTCGGTGTCACCGAGCAGGCACATCTCTTGCGGTGTCCCTCCGCGAGCGGTCTCGGTGGCGGTCGTCACGCCGTGTGCGGCGGGGATGCCGGAGCAGGTCCCGTCGGCCGTGCCGAGCGGCTCGTACTCGTCCGCGCGCACCGGCAGGCCGAGGCTGCCGACGGACTTGCCGAGCTCGGCCCCGCAGTGCCGGGCCTTCGAGACCCTGGCCGCAGTGGAGGTGGCGATCCTGGCGAACTCCGGTCGTGCGGCCGGGTCGTCCGTGGACTTGTCGAGGGTGGTCCCGACCGTGCCGGACAGGCTTTCGGCACCGCTCCCCCGGGCACACCGGAGGACCGGGCTCACGGTCACCTCCTCGTCCTCGCCGGTCTCGAAGGGGTCCTCCGTTCCGGAGCGGGCCGGGATCGCGCCGAAGAGTCCCGTCCAGCCATGACCGACCGGCACGGTGAGCTCCGCCGCCGTGCCCCTGTAGCAGAGGTCTTCCAGGTTCCGTACGGGGCGGGTGGTGTCGAGGACCCGGATCTCGGCGGCACCACCGTCCTGGACGCGCACCTCGCAGCCCACCAGGTCCGTACCGCTCGCCTCGGCGGCCCTCCTGTCCGGGTCGTGGACCGGGTCCTCGACCTCGACGGTTCCCGGTCCGAGGAGGTCGCGCACCACGTTCCGGTCGAGCAGGCCGTCGCAGGCTCCGTCGAGCGCCGCCTCGTCGCTCCAGCGCCGGAAGTCGCCGTGCACCAGGAGACGACCGGCGACGGCGACGGCCGTCGCGACCACGGCCGCGACCGCTCACAGAACGATCCGCCCCACCGCCATCTCTCCCAGGATCTCGGCGTCATGGCACCGCTGCTGTCCGGGCCAGCCGCCGGGGTCGGTGAGGCAACTGTCCATCAGCTTGCGGACGTTCTCGGAGAACTCGGTGCGTTCGGCCTCATCGAGCGTGCGCGATTCGATGCCGGAGGTCTCCGTGCGGACGGTGACCCGGTGGTAGGTGGCGCCCGCGGCGCACTTCGACCGTGCCCCCGGGGCGAGTTCGTGCGGCTCCGATTCGGGGATGTCCCTCGTCCGCTTCCCCTCGCGGAAGCCGAAGCTGTCACCGGTGCTGTCGTACTGGTCGTTGACCGACTCGCCGAGCGGCCCGGCCCAACTCGCCGCCGAGACTTCCACCACCGCGCCGTCGGGCGGTTCCGGATCGGTGGCCGTCGGATCCTCGCGGTCCAGGACGGTGGCGCCGCAGACACTCAGCAGCCGTGAGTCCTGCAGATCACCACTGGCGGTCCACTTGCCGGGGAAACCCGCCCGCGGGCCGAGTCCCCGGCACTTCTTCACGCCCGGACCCGGCTCCTCGATCCTCTCGACCTCCATGTCGGCCCCGTCCTCGTCCGAGGTGACATGGGCCTCGTAGGTGTCGACGAGCCGGGTGGGCATCCTCAGCGGGGAGCCACCACACTTCCGAGCGACGGTGATCCCGTCGGCGACCCGGACGGCAATACGGAAGTCGGCGAGGTACTCGGCCTTCCCGCCCTTGTCGGGCCCGGGCAGACGGAACAGTTCACCAGGGAGCGGCTCTCCTCACCGGGATCGAGGACGGTGCCGTACTGACCCACCGCCCCGGCAACCTCGTCGGGCACGCGGTCCCGCAGCTCCTCGTACGGCAGCAGTCCCCCGCAGGCGCGCTTCAACTGCGCCCGGTTCGCCGCCGAATGCCCTCCGTCGTCCGCCCGGTCCACAAAGCCCCCTCACCGGCTGCCCCCTCCTCCGGTCCGGTGGCGGGTGCGGCTACCGGTCGTCCGCCACGGCGGCGAGCTCGTCGAGCAGGGTGGCGACGGCGGCATCGGTCATCCGGTAGCCGTCGGCGGTCTCGGTGATGCGCCCCGAGGCGACCCGGGAGTCCCACCAGTCCTGGAGGAAGCCGGGGGCGTACCCGCCGGTCCTGAACCCGTAGGGCTCGGCCACGAGGCCGAAGGCGATCATGAGCTCGTAGTTCGGTACCGCGTAGGAACTCTCCTGCCCCGCGGGAGCCTTCAGGTACCGGTCGAAGGATTCGACCCGGTGGGAACCGGTGAACAGCCAGAACAGGTAGTCGTACATCAGCGTGGATCGCGCGTCGGCGTGCAGCGCGAAGAACCCCTTGTCGTGCACGACGGCCTCCGCGAGGGCCCGCATCCGCCGGTCCGCGTCGGGCAGTACGTCGGCGACCTCGCGGAAGGCCCGCACCAGCACCGGGGAGAAGCTGCCGTCGCGCACCGTTTCCAGGGCGTCGATCAGGTCCTGTTCCGAGGTGTCGTAGACGGACCCGTCGACCAGCCCCCTGACGAATGCCTCGAAGTTCTCCGCGACCGGGGTGATCGCGAAGTCGTCCTCCTGGTCGACGTGCACCACGGCCGGTTCGCCGTGTCTGCCGCACGCGCGGTAGTCGAGGGCGAGCATGTCGTGGCCGGCCGACGGTGTGTCGGCGAAGTAGACGCCGATGTCCGGGTACTCCCACATGTCGATCCAGAACCGGCTGCCGAACTCGCCGGCGAGCGACTGCGGCTTGGTCCGCCCCACGCCCTTGATCCCGTCGATCACGATGTGGTCGTCGGCCCAGGAGGTCGGCTCGGTCATGGGGAAGTGGTCCCGGTTCGGAACGCCGCCGTTGCGCGCGGTCATCAGCTCGATGTAGGAGCCGGGCAGCCGGTACCCACCGATCTCCTCCTCCACCGACGCGATCAGCTCCCGCGTGGGCGGGGTCTCCTCCCCGTACTTCTGCGCGTACGCCGAGTCGTCCCAGAACCCGTCCGTGTCGAAGCCCTCGAAATGTCCCACTGCGCCCTCCCTGGCCGCTCGCCCGGCAAGCGTGCGTTCCGCGACCGGACACGACCGGCCGTGCCGCCCTCCCCGGTCGTCCCGACGAAACCGCCGGATCCCGCCGGCCCCGTCGAGTTCTGCCGGATCCCGCCGGTGGGCGGGCCCGGCCCGGTCATGTCTCCATGATGACGACCACCACTGACAGACCGGGCTCCGGGGCGCGGGGGACGCGTGGAGGCGGCCGTGGGCCGTCGCGATTCGAGCCGGATCAGCCCTGCTTCGGCGGCTCCTGCCCGCCGAAGGCGAAGAGCGTGTTCTTGGCCGCGGCCACGACCACCACGCCCTCCACGACGGTCACCCGCGGGCTTGCGCCGATCTCGCCCGTCAGGCCATCGGCCTGCGGGTCCGTCGTCCACAGGAGTTTGCCGTCGCGCGACGACAGCGCGACCACCCGGCCGGTGGCCGAGCTGAAGTACAGCGCGTCACCGCCCGCGGCGGGGCCCGACGCACCCTCCACGCTGGTCTGCCGCGACCACTTCTCCCTGCCGGTCGCCGGGTCGAGCGCCGTGACGAGACCGGTCTGCCCGCTCACGTAGAGGGCGCCGTCCACCATGCCGGGCGTCCCCTCGTACGTCTTGGCCAGTCGGGAGTACGTGACCTTCCGCGAGGCCGGGTCGACCCGCGCCACCCCGTCGTAACCGGTCAGCTCCGGTCCCTCCAAGTGCACCCGGAGGAGTACGAGCTCCCCGTCGGCGACGCCCATCGGCACGACGGGACCGTCGACCGCGATGGGCCTGCCCAGCGCCCCCGAGGCACGGTCGACCGGGTACAGGGTGGAGTGGCGCACCTCCACGGTGTCCACCTCCGCGTTCGGCGCGCACATCGCGAAGAGCCGCGGGCCCACCGGGACGGGGGCGCACTGCGTGTCCGCGGGGAACGGCGTCGTCCAGGCGACCTCACCGCTGTGCGCGTCCCGGGACTCCAAGCGGGAGTTGAAGGCGTCGACCGTCACGACGGCGGAGCCGAGCACCAGGGCGTCCTGGGACCGGCCCGTGACGGCCTGCGACTGGGCGCCGGACGGTGTGGACCACAGCTCCCGGCCGCTCTTCGCGTCGACGGCCACGACCTCGCTGGCAGGGTCCTGCGGGAAGTTCTCGGCGGCGAAGCGGTAGCCGAGCACCGTGTCGTCGGTGGCGCCCACCAGGTGCACGCCCCGGACGGGGACGCCCGGGCTCTTCACCGTCCACTCCGGCGAGCCGTCCGTGACCTTGATACGGGTCGCGACGACGCTGCCACCCCCGCAGAACAGCGCCTCGCCCCGCGCGACGCAGCGCAGTTCGTCGGGGATTTCCGGACGTCCGCCCTCCACGGTCGTGTGCCACGGCTCGAAACCGGCCGGAAGCACGGCCCCCGGCGTCGCGACGCCGTCACCGCTGCTGCCGTTCCCCCCGGGGCCGGCCGTCTTCAGCACGGCCACGCCCCCGCCGATCGCGGCCACCGCGACCGCGGCCGCGAGCACGGGCCGCCACCGGCGCCCCGGACGGCGGCCGGCGGAGGTGCCGGTGGTTCCCGTACCGGTGCTTCCCGTGCCGGGACCGACCGGGGCGGTCGGCGCCGGGGTGTCCCGGGCCGCGAAGTCGTGCTCGGTGGCCACGTCGCGGGTGCGGCCCGTCTCGGCCCCGTCCGCGTCGATCCCCCCGAGGTCGGCCGGCAGGTCCCGCAGCAGCACGAGGAGTTCGTCCGCCGAGGGGCGCTTGTCGGGCTCCTTGTCCAGGCACAGCTCGACGACCGCGCGCAGTGCCACCGGCACGGCGTCCAGTGACGGCTCCTCGTGCAGCACCTGGTACGCCGTCATGTAGGGGCTGTCCGCGTCGAAGGGGCCGTGGCCCGTCGCCGAGTACACCAGCAGGGTCCCCAGCGAGAAGACGTCGGACCGCGGTCCCACGCCGCGCGGCGCCTGCAACTGCTCCGGCGACATGAAGGGCGGCGTGCCGATGACCCGACCGGTCATCGTCAGCGTCTCCTGGTCCGCGGCGCGCGAAATGCCGAAGTCGATGACGCGCGGGCCCTCGGGCGAGAGCACGACGTTCGAGGGCTTCAGGTCACGGTGGACGACCCCCACCCGGTGGATGTCGCGCAGCGCCTCGGCCAGCCCGATGGCCAGCCTCCTCAGTTCCGCTCCGCCCAGCGGGCCCTTCATGGCGATGTGCTGGGTGAGGGTGTGCCCCTCGATGTAGGCCGTCGCCATCCACGGCTGATCCGCCTCGGGGTCGGCGTCGACCACGGCGGCGGTGAACGCGCCGCTCACCCGCCGCGCCGCCGCCACCTCCTGCCGGAAGCGGATACGGAACTCGTCGTCCCCCGCGAACTGCTGGTGGATCAGCTTGATCGCGACGGGCCGCCCCGAACTCGTACGGGCGAGGAAGACCGTGCCCATGCCACCCGAGCCGAGCCGAGCCTCAAGCGGGTAACCGCCGATCTCGGTCGGATCACCTCCGCGCAGCGACACTCTTCCCGACCTCCAGTCCCCCGGGCGCCTCTGTCGCCACGGGCCTGCCTATCTTTCCTGCACACAAACTAGCCGCAGGGCAGTGGGGCGGAGCAAAGCGGGTGACGTCGACGCCGGGGCCGTCCCCCGTGGTGTCCTGGTCCGTCCGGCGGGCGACAGCGGCTTCTCGTCCACGGGGCTCAGCAGGTGGACGGTTCCGTCGGCGCCCGCCCCACCCGAAAGGGGCACGACCGATCACCGGTCACGGAGCCGCCCGTCGCGCCGGTACGGCCCGTGGTGCTCTTCGCCGGACCCTTCGTCCGGCTCGTCCGGCTGGTCCGACTCGTTCGGCTCGGCGAAGAGCTGACGGCCCGGATCGCCCGATCCTCCTCCCCGGGGCATGCCGTCCGAGGTGCGTGCGGGCAGTCCCCGCTCTTCGCGGCCGCTGTCAGTGGCCTCTGTCAGGATGCCCCGGTCACCAACGACCCCTGCCCGGAAGGCCACCATGAGCTGGGACGTGTTCCTCCTGCGCCTGCCCGACGACATCACGTCGGTGCGCGAGATCCCCTCCGACCACGCCCCGGACCCGCTCGGCCGGCGGCACGACGTACTCGCGGCTGTCGCCCGGGCCGTTCCCGAAGCCGATCTTTCGGACCCCTCCTGGGGCACCCTTTCCGGCTCCACGTGGTCGATCGAACTCAACATCGGCTCGGAGGACCCGGTGGACTCGATCATGCTCCACATCCGGGGCTCCGGCGACGACGTGCTGATGCCCGTCTTCCGTCTGGCCGAGTCCCTGCGGTGCAAGGTGATCGACTGCACCGACGGAGAGCTGATCGCTCCGGGGCGGGCGTCGGGCTGGCATGCCTTCCAGCAGTTCCGCGACCAAGTCGTCGGACCGTCCCAGTGACGCCCCGGCACCGGCGTCCGCGCCGGTGCCGTGGCCGCGTCGGCACTCGTGCGTGGGAGGCGGTGACGCCCCCGTACGCGGGGCCCGGCAACGCTCGTGCGTGGGGCCCGGCGGCGCCGGCCGCCCCGGGCCCCCTGCCCCCTCAGATGGCCAGAATGCCGCCGTCCACCGCCACATGGCTGCCGGTGGCGAACGAGGAGCGGTCGCCCAGCAGCCACAGGGCCGCCTCCGCCACCTCTCGTGGCTCGGCCATCCGCTTCTGGATCTGGCGTGCGACGAACGCCTCCTCCAGAGCCGGAGCGGCCGCCACCGCCGCGTTGATCATTTCCGTCCGGGTGGTGCCCACGATCAAGGAGTTGACGCGGATGCCGGACGCCCCGTATTCGGCGGCCGTGGCCTTCGTCAGGCCCAGGACGGCGTGCTTCGCCGCGACGTAGGGGGATGGTGCGCCGGTGGCGATGAGCCCCGCCGAACTGGCGGTGTTGACGATCGCCCCGCGGCCGGCGTCCAGCATGACGGGGATCTGACGGCGCAGGCAGTTCCACGTCCCGCGTACGTTGACGTCCATGATGCGGTCGAAGTCCTCTTCCGGCAGCTCGTGCGACCGGCCGAAGGTGGAACCGGCGTAACCGGCGTTGTTGAAGGCGCCGTCGAGGCCGCCGAAGCGTTCGACGGCCGTCGCGACGGCACGCTCGACGTCGTCGGCCACTGTCACGTCGCCGACGCTGCGGGCCGCCCGTCCGCCGGATGCCTCGATCTCATGGACGAGGTCCTTGAGCCGGTCCTCGCGGCGGGCCATGAGGACGACGGCCGCACCCTCGGAGGCGAAGAGCCGCGCCGCGGCCTCGCCTATGCCGCTCGACGCTCCGGTGATCATCACGGTCCTGCCGGTCAGCAGACCGGTGCTGTGCGCTGGGGCTGTTCGCTCGTTCATGACGCGAGTAAACCTGAAGTGGCGCCCCGTCACTCGGCTTTCGTCAGACGGAAGTTCACCGATCGGGGCCACCAAGGCCACGACCGGTGCCGTCGTACCCCTCCGCGCCCACCAGTCCGTTCAAAGCCTTCGGGGTCAGACGGGCGGCATCAGGTCGCTCTCGCTGACGGTGTACGCCAGTGAGGGGTACCTGAAGTCCGTTTCGTTGTTCTCACGGCGTCGCAGTCGGTAGAACTCGTGGCTCTGCTCGTCGTCGGCCGGCAGGAGGGGCGCGCCCTGCGGGAGGTATACGTTTCCGTCGCGAAACCGAACGAGAGTCTTCGACGTACGAAAGGTTATGCCCAGCCATTGATTTTCCACTGTCCGGGCACTCGCCTCCAGCACAATTTTGTGCTTGAGCCGTCGATTCGATTCGACAGAAAAAGCGACGACGCCGTTGTGCACGAGGGGGATCTCGAACTTCTCGCCTTCCGACCCCTTTGATTCGAAGATCAGCTTCCTCGGCGGGCCGGCTTCAGGGTGCCGATAGCAGGAGAAGACAGCGATGAACGATCCGTCGGCCAGATCGAGGGCCTGATCGGAATGGCTGCCCATGGTCGCGTAAGCGTTCGTGTAGCTCTCGATGAGAGCGTTGTTGAAGCCGACCGGAAGCCCCGCACGTTCCTGTATCTGCCGCGCCAGCCGTTCGTGCGCCACCCGGAAACGCTGCGCGGGGCTGCCGTACCGGGTGGTGGTGCGCACGAGAGGCACACCACCCGCCTCGTCGACCCTGGTGAGCACGGCGCCTCGCCGGCCTTTTCCCACGTCTTCCAGACGAGCCGACGCCAACAGCTCCGCGAAGGGGTTCTCCTCGACCGGAAGAGCACACGAGAGGATCTCGTCCGAGACCCTAGGACCGAGGGGCAACGTAGTCTCCCGTGTTCATGCTGAAGAGAAATTTTTCGCCGTAATCGATGAAGGACGAGGTCCTGTTCTCCTCGGCGTACAGCCGGCGCAGGTCATCCATTCCGTCCGGTGTGGGCCGCTCCAGCTCCACCAGACCTCCGGCCCTTTTGAGGAACGTTCGGCCGTTCTTGTGGACGGCTTCGGTGCTCGAACAGCGCACCACGTATCCCAGGCGGGTCGGAAGCAACTCGGCGTCCAACGTCGACGGCCGGATTTCGTGCGTGTACAGGCGGTTGGTGGACAGCGGCATGAAGAACACGGAGCCGGGATAGAGGGTCAGGGTGAACTTCGACGGGAGCCCGGCCCCCTCGTCTTCCTCGGCCGGCTCCTTGAGGCGAAACTGAATCCTGGTCAGCCCGCTTGCCTTCTTCACCCCGTAATCGAAGGCGTCTTCGGCCATGGGTCGCAGGCTTTCGAGCCGGTCGTAGAAAGTACAGAAGGCCATGATGCCGTTGACCGGCATGTCCTTGGTCTTGTCGGCATGGGCCGAGATCCTGGCCTTGGACTGCTTGCGCCCGGCCGTGGCGAGGGTGTTGTGGTAGGTCTGGGCCAGGACGTGATTCAGCGGTGCATGATTCCGGAAGACGGTGGCGGCCTCGCGGTTCAATGCCTCGACGATGCTCATGTCGGTCGGACGGAAGCTCTCGGTCGGCCCCGAGAGATTCGTGGAGCACCGGAGCAGGCGGAAATGCAGTTCGTCGCCGTTCCGCGTGACGGGCGTCAGATAGATTCCGCTGCGATGAGCCGTTCCGGGCTTGGTGGACTCCGTCAGGGACTGGAACGCGTGCTCCGCACGGATCCGTCCGAAGTGGTCGGCGTCGAGTCCGAAAAACCGGCGGTAGTACACGCCGACGCCGTGTACGCGGACGGGAACCCGGCCGAGATCGACGAGGGTCCAGGGGGCGCCGGCGTCCTCGTCGTAGCCGTGCGACAGCTCCCGGACAACGAACACCCGGGCCGCATCGCGCAGTTGGCGGCCGCTGATCCCGGATATGTCACCGCACAGGTAGACGGTCCTCCGCGCGAGATCGGGCGAACCCGAGGCAAGCTCCTCAGGCGTGATCACGGCCCCGAAGAAGTCCCCGGCCAGTTCGTCGTCCTGCACTACCGAAGGCGCGACCAGGACGTTGTCCGCATCCTCGATGCGGGCTTCTGCCAGCTCTGTCGCGTACATCAAACAGCACCCGCCGTTCGCAGACCTCGATGAATTGCCCAAAACCTGGGACATGGCAATGGTCCGCACTCTTTCGTTTGCGTTGCACGGCACAAAAGAAAGGAGACGGACCGTTGAGGACCTTGATGCTCTCACGGGGCTCGACAGCGGGCAACGAGGTTCTGCCCGTACGGACAAGTGCACGGAGCTGCCGCCCGACCGTCGGTGCCGCGTTGCCCGTTCCCCGGGCAGTTCCTCGCGGATCACCGCATCGGGCCGGGCTTTCGGTGGTGTGATGGCTTCATGCGGCCCGAGAACTGTGCGACCAGGAACCACATCGAGGTGTGGCATGGACGTGTGCTGCCGTCGGGGCCGGAGCAGGTCGGGTTCGGGACGGTGTTGCTCGGCTCGCTCCTGCCGATCCTGGTCTGGGCCGGTGTCGCATGCTTCGTGTGCTTCGTTTACAGCCCAGTCGTGGCGATGGTCCTCGGTGGGCTCTTCGTCCTGTCGTTCGTTGTGGGGTTCGGGCTGCGACGCAGGGCGGGGCACTCGGTTCGCTGCAGCGTCCACGGTGCGCTGGGCGGAGTGCTCGACAAGTCCATGGCCGGTTTCTGAAGCGTTGCGGTGGAAACGGCCCGTCGCCGTATCGAACGTGCCGACCTGCGCAACCGGTGGAGCGGGCGCGAAGAGGGCGGCCGGAGCAAGCACGGGGAGGGAGCCGCCGCAGTCGTCGCCCGTTCCGGTTCCGTCCTGCGGAGCACTCGTCGGGAAGCAGTCCCCTGTGCGTGTCACGGATCCGTCCGCTGTTCGGTCCATGGGGTGACGGCGTCGGCCCGAGGGCGGGTTCCCGCTCCCCGGGGCCCCGGCGCCGTTCACCACTCGCAGCACGTACCACCCGCTTCGTCGGGAATCCGTGCGCACCTGCCAGAAAGGAACTCCGGGCATGTCCGATGACCAGCCGCTCGTTCTCGATCCCACCGGTGCCGACCACCACGCCGAGGACCGGAGCCTGCGCGCCCGCGGGGCGGCCACGCTCGTGGACATCCTCGGGGTGACCGCGTGGTCCATATCCGATCCCGGCCTCCTCAAGCATCTCCTGACGCGTACGTGCGTCTCCAAGGACGCCCGAGCGCACTGGCCCGCCTTCGCCGACACCGTCCCCACCTGGCCACTCGCGCTCTGGGTGACGGTCGACAACATGTTCACCGCCTACGGCGGCGACCACCGCCGTCTGCGCCGTCTGATCGCCCCGGCCTTTTCTGCCCGCCGCGTCGCCGCCCTGGCGCCCGTCGTCGAGGACCTCGTCACCGGCATCCTCGACGACCTGGACACCCTCCCGGCCGGTGAAGTCGTCGACCTGCGCGAGCACTTGGCCCATCCGCTGCCGATCGCGGTCATCGGCCGGATGCTGGGCCTGTCCCCCGCCCGGCTGAACGGGCTCCGCACCGTGGTGGACCGGGTGTTCGACACGACCCTCTCCGCCGACGAGGCCGCCGCGAACACGGCCACCCTCTACCGGCTCCTCGACGAGTTGATCGCCGTGAAGCAGACCTCGCCCGGCGACGACATGACCTCCCTCCTGATCGCCGCCCGCGACGAGGAGGGCGACGGCGGCGCCCTCACCCACGCCGAACTGCGCGGCACCCTCGTACTGATGATCAGCGCGGGGTACGAGACGACCCTCAACCTCATCGACCAGGCCGTCACTTCCCTGCTGACCGATCCGGAGCAACTGGCCCATGTCCGCGTCGGCCGGTGCGGCTGGAACGACGTCGTCGAGGAGACGCTGCGCCACGAGCCGGCCATCAAGCACCTGCCCCTGCGCTACGCGCTCGAGGACATCCCTCTGCCCGACGGACGGACGATCCGGGCCGGGGAGGCGATCCTCGCCTCCTACGCGGCCGCCAACCGCCACCCGGACTGGCACGGCCGGGACGCCGATCTCTTCGACGCCACCCGGGCCACCAAGGACCACCTGGCTTTCGGGCACGGTGTCCACTACTGCCTCGGCGCCCCGCTCGCCCGCCTCGAAGTCGCCACCGCCCTGCGTCAGCTGTTCACGCGCTTCCCCGACGCCCGGCTCGCGGTGCCCGCCGAAGAACTGCGGCCGCTGCCGACCCTGATCAGCAACGGGCACGTGACCCTGCCCGTTCGCCTGCGGCCGGTCACCCGGTAACGGCCCCACCGGCGGGACGAGCGAGCACGGCCCCGGCCGCCCCGGACGCCTCGTTCGCCCCGCCGGACGATGCAGGAGACCCAGCACCTCGTTCGCCGGCCCCGGAGCCGCCGCCGAGGGTGCCGTTCACGCCCTCGACGGGGCCGTGGCAGCACTCCGGCGATGGTTCGCCGCCCCGGGGCCGACCACTTCCGGACAGCCGCTCACACACCCGCCCACGGCATCGGAGGAAAGGCTCTGACCTGGCAATTTCCTGGGATCTTCCTACCCTGGGGAGTTCTGTCGGACAGCATCGGAAGGGGCATCGTGAGCGAGGAAGCCACCATGTACGACGCCTGCGACATCCGGGTACTGGAAGGGCGGGAAGCAATTCGGAAACGGCCCGGCATGTACATCGGCTCGACCGGTGAACGCGGCCTGCGCCACATGGTGTTCGAGGTCGCGGACCGGGCGGTGAACGAGGTTCTGGAGGGCCGCGCCGCCTCCGTCGACATCACTCTGACGCCCGATGGCGGCGTGTGCGTCGCCGACGACGGGCCGGGCGTTCCCGACGACGAGATGGAGGGCGGCCCCGGGCTCGAAGCCCTGCTCACCCACATGCAGGCCGGGATGGGGACCGGAGGCCGCCACGACGTGACCCTCGGCTTCTGCGGCGTGGGACCCGTCGTCGTCAACGCCCTGTCGCGGCGGATGACGGCCGAGGTGCGGCGCGAGGGAGCCCGCTGGGTCCAGGAGTACGCGCGCGGCGTGGCCACCACCCCGGTCACCGGGGCGGGGACGGCCGTGGGAAGCGGGACCACCATCGCCTTCTGGCCCGACGCCGAGATCTTCGGAGCCGCGGAGTTCTCGTTCGACGGACTGGAGGAGCGGTTCCGGGAACTGGCCTTTCTGAACCAGGGCCTGGAGATCTCCCTGACCGACCTGCGCCGCCCGGACGAGCCCCGGTCGGTGCGACTCCGATTCCCGGGCGGGGCACGGGACTTCGTCGCCTTCCTCGACGGCCACCCGGCGGCGCCCGCCCCCACGGACACCATCGCCTTCGAGCACGAGGACCCTCGGATGGCGGGGACGATGAAGGTGGCCTTCCGCTGGTGCGGCTGCCCCGGGGAGCGGATCCGGACCTTCGCCAACAGCCGGCCCACCGTCGACGGCGCGCACATGGTGGGCTTCCGTGACGGGATGACGGCCGCGGTCACCACGTACGCGCGGAAGCAGGGGCTGCTGACGGCCACGGCCCCCGGCTTCGGCGCCGATCGGATCGGCGAGGGGCTGACGGCGGTGGTGTCGGTGAAGCTGGACCGCCCCGAGTTCGGAGGCTCCACACGGGGTGTGCTGGGCAACGCCGAAGTACGCGACTGCGTCGGACAGGCCGTCCAGGACCACCTCGGCAGGTGGCTGGAGGAAGACCCGGAGCGGGCCGCAGCCGTCATCGACCGGATCGCCCGGGGTGCCGCCTGCCGGGACTGACCCGCAGCGAACCGCCCTGCCGGCCCGGAAGAACGAGGCCGGCAGGGCGCCGGACGCCGGGAAAACCGGACAGAAACCACGCGCGCGGGCCTGCCCGCACACGCGACCCGGGAGCATGATCCTCCCCGGTGTCACCCCGGGAAGATCCTCGCCCCCACGACGGTTAGTAGAAACGTGAACAACTTTGGGGTGGCTGCGGCACGTGCGGTCGATGTCGTCGTGATCGGCGCCGGACAGGCGGGACTGTCCGGCGCCCACCATCTGCGGCGCGCCGGCCTGGAACCCGATCGCGACTTCGTCGTGCTCGACCACGCCCCGCGCCCCGGCGGCGCCTGGCAGTTCCGCTGGCCGTCGCTGACCTACGGCAAGGTCCACGGCATGCACGCCCTGCCGGGCATGGAGCTCACCGGGGCCGACGACGACCGCCCCTCCTCCGAGGTCATCGGTGAGTACTTCGAACGGTACGAGCACGCCTTCGACCTGCGGGTCCACCGCCCCGTCGAGGTGAGCGCGGTACGCGAGGGCGGGGACGGGCGGCTGCTCGTCGAGACGTCCGAGGGCACGTACGCCACCCGCGCCCTCATCAACGCCACCGGCACCTGGGACCGGCCGTTCTGGCCGCGCTACCCGGGCCAGGAGAGCTTCCGGGGGCGGCAGTTGCACACCGCGAACTACCCCGGCCCGGCCGAGTTCGCCGGACAGCGCGTGGTGGTGGTCGGCGGGGGCGCCTCCGGTACGCAGCACCTGATGGAGATCGCCGACGTGGCGGCCGAGACGTACTGGGTGACGCGCCGGCCGCCGGTCTTCCGGGAAGGCCCGTTCGACGCGGACCGGGGCCGGGCCGCGGTGGCGATGGTGGAGGAGCGGGTCAGGCGGGGACTGCCGCCGCAGAGCGTGGTGAGCGTGACCGGGCTGCCGCTCACCGACGCCGTCCGGCGCGCCCGCGAGCAGGGGGTGCTCGACCGGCTGCCGATGTTCGACCGCATCACGCCCGACGGGGTCGCCTGGGACGACGGCCGGTCGGTCGAGGCGGACGTCATCCTCTGGGCGACCGGCTTCCGGGCCGCCATCGACCACCTCGCACCGCTGAAGCTGCGCGAGCCGGGCGGCGGCATCCGGGTCGAGGGCACACGGGCGGTGCGGGACCCCCGCATCCATCTCGTCGGCTACGGGCCGTCCGCCAGCACGATCGGCGCCAACCGGGCGGGGCGGGCCGCGGTGCACGAGATCACCCGGCTGCTGGAGGGGCGCGACACGCCGGCGCGTACCGACGAGGAATTCGCGCCCGTCACACCGTGAGGGGACGCCCCCCGGATCGCGCGGGCCCCGGGCGGTGCGGGTTCGGAACCTCACGAGCCGGGCACCGCATGCCCCCACCTCGGAAACAGAACACGCGAACAAGGGATCGGATGTTCGCTGGAACGCGTGATCGTTTCGCCATTCGTTGCCCGGGGCACCCGCGGCGGCTGATGATTACAGGGCGCAAGCGACGGGCTGCAGACCGCGACTGTGCTGTCCCACATATGCATACGCACAAGGAGAAACACCGAATGAACGTCATCACCAACCTGCTCGCCGGCATCGTCCACTTCGTGGGTTGGCTCGTCTGACCATCGCTCCGCCCGACGCCGTCGCTCCCCGTCCCACGGGAGCGGCGGCGTCGTCGCGTTTCCGGACGGGTCGCGATCGGGATCGGCGAAACCGGGCGCAGACGCAGTCGGACCATATGGGCCGGGCAGGCGGGGGCGGGGCCGCCGTCCCCGATCACCCCGTGGCAGGGGTGAGTTGGGTGTCCCGGCGGACCAGGGCGGCATAGCGGCCCTCCTGTTCCAGGAGTTCCTCGTGGGTGCCGCGCTCGGCGATCCGGCCGCCGTCCAGGACGACGATCTGGTCCGCGTCGCGGACGGTGGAGAGCCGGTGCGCGATGGTGATGGTGGTGCGGCCCGCGGAAAGCGCGTCGATCGCCTCCTGCACGGCGAACTCCGTGCGGGTGTCCAGGGCGCTCGTCGCCTCGTCGAGCACCAGTACGGGCGGGTCCCGCAGGATCGTGCGGGCGATGGCGAGGCGCTGCTTCTCGCCTCCCGAGAAGCGGTGACCGCGCTCGCCGACGAGGGTGTCGTAGCCGTCGGGGAGCGATGCGATGTGGTCGTGGATCTGCGCCGCGCGGGCCGCCGCCTCGATCTCCTCGTCGGTCGCGTCCGGCTTGGCGAAGCGCAGGTTGTCGGCGACCGAGGCGTGGAAGAGGTACGTCTCCTGGGAGACCACTCCCACGGCTCTCGCCAGGGTGTCGAAGTCCAGGTCGCGCACGTCGATGCCGTCGAGCGTGACCCTGCCGCCGGTGACGTCGTAGAGCCTGGGCACCAGATGGCCGAGGGTCGACTTGCCCGATCCGGTCGGTCCGACGACCGCCAGGCTGCTTCCGGCCGGGACGGTGAGGTCGATGCCGCCGAGCGTCGGCCCGCTCTTGGCGTCGTAGCCGAAGTCGACGTCCTCGAAGCGGATCTCGCCGCGGATCTCCGCCGGCCGGACGGGGTTCTCGGGTTCGGTGATGTCGACGTCGAGGTCCAGGTACTCGAAGATCCGCTGGAAGAGCGCGAGGGACGTCTGCATCTGCACCCCGGTGGAGAGCAGGCTCACGGCGGGCCGGAAGAGTCCCTGCTGGAGCGAGACGAAGGCGACGAGCGTGCCGATGGAGACCGCCGGTCCGCCGGACTGCAGGGCGATCCCCGCCGCCCAGTAGATGACGGCGGGCATGGCGGCCATGACGATGCCGATCGTCGACATCCGCCACCGCCCGGCCATGCTGGAGCGCACTTCGAGGTCGACGAGCTTCTCGGACTCCTCGGCGAAGTTCTTGACGAGGGAGTCCGAGCGGCCCATCGTCCGGCCGAGCAGGATGCCGCTGACGGAGAGCGACTCGGTGACCGTGGCCGCCATGGCGGCCATCTGCTTCTGGCGGCGGGTGGTGATCCTCTTGCGCTCCCGGCCGACCCGGCGGCTGATCCACACGAAGACCGGCAGCAGGAGCAGCGAGACCAGGGTGAGCCGCCAGTCGAGCGCCAGCATGGCGACGACCGTGGCGACGACGGCGGTGAGGTTGGAGACCAGCGACGTCGCGGTGGAGGTGACGGTCGCCTGCATGCCGCCGATGTCGTTGGCGATGCGGGACTGCACCTCACCGGTGCGGGTCCGGGTGAAGAAGGCGAGCGACATCCGCTGCAACTGGGCGTAGACCGCGGTGCGCAGGTCGTGCATGACGCGCTGGCCGACCGTGGTGGAGATCAGGGTCTGCAGGACTCCGAAGACGCTGTTCATCACGGCGGTGAGGATCATGCCGAGGGCGAGCAGCGACAGCAGTCCCGTACGCCCCTGGGGAATGGCCGTGTCCAGGATCTCGCGCAGCAGGAACGGCGAGGCGACCGACACCAGCGACGAGGCGCCGACGAGCAGTCCGACCAGCGCGAGCCGGCCGCGGTAGGGGCGGAAGAGGCGCAGGATGCGTCGCACCTCGGCGGGCGGGCGCTCCTCGTCCCGCGGCGGGGGCGTCCAGTTGATTTCGTCGGGCTTCATGGGCTCCTTCGTCGGGCGTGCGAGAGCCGTCGGCCGTGCGGCAGCGGCGGCTCGACCCCGAGGGATCGACCGGTCAGGACTTTTGGGAGCATAGCTCATTGTTACCCATACTCACAATGCACAAGGTCCTGATACTGTTCCCCCATGGACTCCTCCGACGCCGACGGCGTCCTCGCCGAGCAGCTGTTGCGGGTCACCCGCAGGCTCCAGCGGATCCAGAGCCGCCAGCTGGAGCCGATCGGCATCACCCCCGCGCAGTTCCGCCTGCTCCGCACCGTCGCGCATTACGACGGCCCGCCCCGGATGGCGGATCTGGCCCAGCGCCTGGACGTGGTCCCGCGTGCCGTGACGAGCCTGGTCGACGGCCTGGAGGCGAGCGGCCGGGTGCGCCGCGCCCCCGATCCGGACAACCGCCGGGTGGTCCGGATCGAGATGACCGAGGAGGGCCGCGCCACCCTCCGGTCGCTGCGCGACGCGCGCCGGGCCGCCGCGGAGGAGATCCTGGCTCCATTGACCGTCGAACAGCGCGAGGTGCTCGGCGGACTGCTGACCGCCCTGGTCAACGGAATGCCGGAGCGCCGCTGTTAGACGCGCGGCCGCGCTCCGCCCGTCGGGCGTGGGCATGTCCGCCGCCGCCGTACCGACCGAACCGCCGAGGAGAACCCGACATGCCACTGCTGGAGCCGAAGCCGGAAACACTCCGCCCCGAGGTGCCGCGCACGCCCTCCGTGGACAGGGTTCCCGCCCGCCAGGCTCCGGGCACCCCCGACGCGCTGCGCGACGAGCTGGTCGCCCTGCTCGGGCCGGAGAAGGTGCTGTGGAAGGTCTCCGACCTGGTGAAGTACGCCTCCGACGCCAGTCCCTACCGGTTCGTCCCCCAGGTCGTCGTGGTCCCGGAGGACATCGACGACGTCTCCGCGATCCTGTCGTACGCGCACGGCAGGGGCCGCGAAGTGGTCTTCCGGGCAGCCGGCACCAGCCTGAACGGGCAGGCCCAGGGCGAGGACATCCTCGTCGACGTGCGCCACCACTGGGCGGGCATCGAGGTCCTGGACGACGGCGCGCGGGCCCGCGTCCGCCCGGGGACGACGGTCCTGCGGGCCAACGCCACCCTCGCCCGGTACGGGCGGCTGCTGGGCCCCGACCCGGCCAGCGCCATCGCCTGCACGATCGGCGGAGTCGTCGCCAACAACGCCTCCGGGATGACCGCGGGCACGACCCGCAATTCCTACCGCACCGTCTCCTCCCTCACCTTCGTACTGCCGAGCGGCACCGTCGTCGACACCGGCGACCCGAGGGCGGACGAGGACCTGGCCCACGCCGAGCCGCGGCTGTGCGAGTCGCTGATGGCGCTGAAGGCGGAGATCGAGGCGGACGCCGGACTCACCGCCCGGATCCGTGCCAAGTACGAGATCAAGAACACCAACGGCTACCGGCTCGACGCCTTCCTGGACGGCGCCACGCCCGTGCAGATCCTGCGCGGTCTGATGGTCGGTTCCGAGGGCACCTTCGGCTTCATCTCCGAGGTCGTCTTCGACACCCTGCCGCTCGACCGCCATGTCTCGACGGCCCTGCTGTTCTTCCCGTCCCTGACCGCCGCGGCGGCGGCCGTGCCCCGTTTCAACGAGGCGGGGGCGATCGCCGTCGAGCTGATGGACGGCAACACGCTGCGCGCGTCGGTGAGCGTCCGGGGCGTGCCCGCGGACTGGGCCGGGCTCCCCAAGGAGACCGCGGCGCTGCTGGTGGAGTTCCGGGCCCCGGACGAGGCGGGCCAGGAGGCGTACGAGCGGGCGGCGGCGGCCGTCGTCGAGGAACTCGACCTGGTCGCCCCGGTGGCCTCGGTGACCAACTGCTTCACCCGTGACGCCGGGACCATCGCGGGCTACTGGAAGGCCCGCAAGGCGTTCGTCACCGCGGTCGGCGGCTCCCGGCCCTCGGGCACGACGCTGATCACGGAGGACTTCGCGGTGCCGCCCTCCAGGCTGGCCGACGCCTGCGAGGCCCTGCTCGCGCTCCAGGAGGAACACGGCTTCGACGCCGCCGTGGCGGGCCACGCGGCCCACGGAAATCTGCACTTCCTGCTCGCCTTCGACGCGGCGAAACCGTCCGACGTCGACCGCTACGCCGCGTTCATGGACGACTTCTGCCGGCTGACGGTGGAGCGCTTCGACGGCTCGCTGAAGGCCGAACACGCCACCGGCCGCAACATCGCCCCCTTCCTGGAGCTGGAGTGGGGTCCGAAGGCGACCGAACTGATGTGGCGCACCAAGCAGGCCATCGATCCCGACGGGGTGCTGGCCCCCCGCATCGTCCTCGACCGCGACCCGAGGGCCCATCTGCGCGGGCTGAAGACCATTCCCGAGGTCGAACCGGTCGCCGACCCCTGCATCGAGTGCGGTTTCTGCGAACCCACCTGCCCCAGCCACGACCTGACGACCTCGCCGCGCCAACGGATCGTGCTGCGCCGGGAGATGATGCGGCAGCCGGACGGCTCCCCCGTGCAGACACAGCTGCTCGACTCGTACGGCTACGACGCCGTCGACACCTGCGCGGGCGATTCGACCTGCAAGCTCGCCTGCCCGGTCGGCATCGACACCGGCGCCATGATGAAGGACTTCCGCCACCGGCGGCACTCGCCCCGCGAGGAACGGATCGCGGCGCTCACCGCGAAGAACTTCAAGGCGGTGGAGGCCGCGGCCCGGCTCGCGGTCGCCGCGGCCGACCGGATCGGCGACCGCATCGGCGACGGGCCGCTGGAGACCATCACCGGGCTCGCCCGCCGGGCCGTGCGCCCCGATCTGGTGCCCGAGTGGCTGCCCGAGATCCCCGGCGCCGCCGCCCGGCAGCTGCCCCGTACCTCCCGCACCGGAGCGAGCGCCGTCTACTACCCGGCGTGCGTGAACCGCATCTTCGGCGGCCCCGAGGGGCATCGCGGCCCGTCGCTGCCGGAGGCGGTCGTCGCGGT
Organism: Streptomyces sp. NPDC002669; assembly: GCF_042889165.1. NCBI lineage: Bacteria > Bacillati > Actinomycetota > Actinomycetes > Kitasatosporales > Streptomycetaceae > Streptomyces > Streptomyces sp. NPDC002669. The sequence continues at coordinate 121,719 of NZ_JBIAQQ010000019.1, forward strand.
CTCCGCCCGTGCCGGGAAGCCGGTGTGGATCCCGGACGACGTCGCGGGGACCTGCTGCGCGACGATCTGGCACTCCAAGGGGTACGACGAGGGCAACACCGTGATGGCCAACCGCATCGTGGAGGCCGCCTGGGGCTGGACGGCGGGCGGAAAGCTGCCGCTGGTCGTGGACGCCTCCTCGTGCACCCTGGGCATCGCCCACGAGGTGGTGCCGTACCTCACCGAGGACAACCTCGCACTGCACCGGGAGCTGACCGTCGTCGACTCCCTCGTCTGGGCGGCCGACGAACTGCTCCCGGAGCTGACCGTGCTGCGGAAGACCGGTTCGGCGGTGCTGCACCCGACGTGCTCCATGCAGCACCTGGGCGATGTGGAGCAGTTGCGCGCGGTCGCCGAGGCGTGCGCGGAGGAGGTCGTGATCCCCGACGACGCCGGATGCTGTGCCTTCGCGGGCGACCGCGGCATGCTGCACAAGGAGTTGACGCGATCCGCCACGGCGAAGGAGGCCGCCGAGGTGAAGCAGCGGGAGTACGACGCCCATCTCTCGGCCAACCGGATGTGCGAGATCGGGATGGACCGGGCCACGGGCCGTTCGTACTACTCGGTCCTGATGGAGCTGGAGCGGGCGACGCGACCGGGGCCGGTCGGGCGGTGACGCCCTCGTCCCCCGGGCAGCGGTAGACGGCGAACCCGCGGACCGACCCGCCGGACGGGCCCGATCCTTCGGGCCCGTCCGGCTTTTCCGTGCTTGCGCGCGCGAGGAGTTCGCGGGACAGGCCCGCGTGCACGGCACGTTCGCGCATGCAGCAGGCTCGCGCACACAGCACGTGGACATACGCGCAAGTGCCCGCGCGCGTGAAAGTTCGCACGTGCGCGAAAAGCCCTTCCCTCGCGCACAAAAGTCCATGGTTTCAAAGCAGGAGTCCAATCGCTCCCCTTGCGCACCAGCAGCGCCAACTACCAAGGTCCTTAACCAGGTTCATTCAGAAGCCGCGCACATCAGACCCCCTTCCGGAGGATCGATGAACGACGCAGCACAGCAGGACGACGGCGCTCGGGGCCGCGACGAGGGCTCGATGAGCCGTCGCTCGGTCCTGCGCACGACCGCCGGTGCGGCCGGTGCCGGGCTCGGGCTCGGCGCCCTCGCCGGTGGTACCGCATCCGCCGCCACTCCGGCCCGGGGCCCCGAGGGCGCCGCCGCGGAACCGGCGTCCGTCCCCGAGCGCCAGGGGCGCACCATGGCCGGGGTGCCGTTCGACCGGCGCTCCACCGTCCGGGTCGGCATCGTCGGCCTCGGCAACCGCGGTGGCAGCATGATCGACCTCTTCCTCGCCGTCAGCGGTGTGCAGGTCGTCGCCGTCTGCGACCCGGTCAAGGCCAAGGCGCAACGGGCCGCCGCGAAGGTGACCGCGGCGGGCCAACCTGCGCCCGCCGTCTACACCAACGGCGAGGACGACTACGAGAACCTCTGCAGGCGCGGGGACATCGACTTCGTCTATGTGGCGACGCCCTGGGACTTCCACTTCCAGATGGCGAAGACCGCCATGCTGAACGGCAAGCACGTCGGCGTGGAGTGTCCGATCGCGCTCCGGCTCGACCAGCTCTGGGAGCTGGTCGACCTCTCCGAGCGCACCAGACGCCACTGCATGCAGTTGGAGAACTGCTGTTACGGGCGCAACGAGATGCGGGTGCTGCGCATGGCGCACGCCGGGCTCTTCGGCGACCTCCTGCACGGCGCGGGCGCGTACAACCACGATCTGCGCGGCCTGATGTTCGACCCGGACTACTACGAGGGGCCCTGGCGCAGGCTGTGGCACACCCGGCTGCGCGGCGACCTCTACCCCAACCACGGTTTCGGGCCGGTCGCCAACTACATGGACATCAACCGCGGTGACCGCGCGGTGAGCATCACCAGCGTCGGTTCCCCGGCGCTCGGGCTCGCCGAGTACCGCGAGAAGCACATGCCGGCCGGTGACCCGAGCTGGAAGGAGACCTACATCGAGTCCGACCGGACGATCAGTCTCGTCCAGACAGCCAAGGGACGGGTCATCCGGCTGGAGCACGACGTCTCCACCCCGCACCCCTACTCCCGGATCAACAGCCTCGGCGGGACGAAGGGCGTCTTCGAGGACTATCCCGCGCGCATCTACATCGAGCCCGACCACACGAACGACAGCTGGGGCGACTTCTCCAAGTACCAGGACTGGGACCACTGGCTGTGGAAGGAGCACGCCAACCCGCCCGGCGGTCACGGCGGCATGGACTACATGCTGGTGTTCCGGCTGATGCAGTGCATGCGGCTCGGCCTCGTCCCCGACTTCGACGTGTACGACGCGGCGACGTGGACGGCGCCCGTACCGCTCAGTCATCTGTCGATCAAGGCGAAGGGCGCGCCGCAGCAGATCCCCGACTTCACCCGCGGCGAGTGGAAGAAGGCCCGTTCCGGAATGGACTCGCAGGATCCGGAAAAGGCCTGACGTCCCAGGTCGGGGCCGTGGGTCCGGTGCTGCTCGGCCGAGCCGTTCCGGACACCGCGGCCCCGTCCGGAACGTCCAGAAAATCAATTGCTCCGACTGACGTTCCGGGGCGAACCTGGGACGGTTCGCGGCATTCGCTGCACGAACCGGCACATCGAACCATGGGACGTCATGCAGATTCGCGATCTTCCGTACTCGGATCCCGGCGACCCCGATATCCGGTCGGGCCCACGCTTTCTGCTCTGGCTCGGCCGCAACCAGCTCCGCGGACAGCTCGCCTCGATGGCCTGGGGTCTGCTGCACCAGTGTTCGCTGGCCGGTCTACCCCTCGCCGCGGGTCTCGCCGTGCAGGCCGTCGTGGACCGTTCCGGCGACCGGCTCGCATGGGCGGGCGGTCTGATTCTGGTCCTGGGCGTACTGATCGCCCTGGGCGACACCATGCTCCACCGCACCGCCGTCACCAACTGGATCACCGCCGCGGCGCGGGTGCAGCAGCTGCTGGCGCGCAAGACCGCCGAGCTCGGCTCCGCGCTGACCCGCCGGGTCGCCGCGGGCGAGGTCGTCGCCGTGTCCACCGGCGACGTCGAGAAGATCGGCTGGTTCGTCGAGGCGCTCTCCCGCTTCGCCTCGGCCGCCGCCGCCCTCGTGCTGATCTGTACGGGGCTCCTGCTCTATCTGCCGTCGCTGGGCCTCCTGGTGACCCTCTCCGTGCCCCTGCTGGCCCTGGCGGTGCTGCCGCTGCTCCCCCGGGCCACCCGGCGCGCCGACCTCCAGCGGGAGAAGGCGGGCCGGGCGACCGAGCTGGCCTCGGACACCGTCGCCGGGCTGCGGGTGCTGCGCGGGATCGGCGGCGAGGAGCTGTTCCTCGGCCGCTACCGGCGCGCCTCGCAGGAGGTCCGCGAGGCCGCGGTGCACAGTGCGCGGATGTGGTCGCTGATCTCGGCGATCCAGGTGCTGCTGCCCGGCGTGCTGCTCATCTCGCTGGTCGTGTACGGGGCGGCGCTGGCCCGGGACGGCCGGATCGAGGTCGGTCAGCTGGTCACGGTGTACAGTGCGGCGGCGCTGCTGCTGTTCCCGTTGCGGCACTTCGAGGAGATCGCGATGGCGTACTCCTTCTCCCGGCCCTCCGCCAGGCGCGCGGTGCGGGTCCTGTCGCTGGACCACACGGACCGGCCGGCGAGCCTCGACACCGCACCGGCCGGCGATCTGTACGACCCGGTGACCGGGCTGATGGCCCCGGCGGGCCTGTTCACCGCGGTGGTCTGCGGCGATCCGGACGAGGCGGGGCGGCTGGCCGAACGCCTGGGCGGGCACGCGCAGGCGGACCCGGAACCCGGCCCGGCCACGGACGGGAACGAACCCGGGGACGGGAACGCGTCGAAGCCGGAAACGGTCCCCTCCGTCCTGCTCGGCGGCGTACCGCTGGACGAACTCCCGCTGGACACCGCCCGGACCGCCGTACTCGTCCAGGACAAGGACCCGGTGCTGCTCTCCGGCACGCTGGGCGAGTTGCTGGACGTGCCGTCGTCCGGCCTGGTGACAGCCGAGGACGCGCTGGCCGCCGCCCGGTGCGGTGACGTGCTGGACGCGTTGGCGCAGGCGTCCGCCGACGCGGGCGGCGATCCGATGACCACGCGCATCACCGAGCGCGGCCGTTCGCTCTCGGGCGGCCAGCGCCAGCGCCTGGCCCTGGCCCGCTCGTTGGTGGCCGACCCGGAGGTGCTGGTTCTCGACGAGCCGACCTCCGCCGTCGACTCGCACACGGAGTCCCGGGTGGCCGCCGGGATCAAGGAGCTGCGCCGGGGCCGCACCACCGTGGTGCTCGCCTCGTCGCCGCTGCTGCTCGACCTGGCCGACCGGGTGGTGCTGGCGCACCGGGGCACGGTCGTCGCGGTCGGTTCGCACCGCGAGCTGCTGCGCACGGAGCCCCGCTACCGGGCGGTCGTGACGCGCGAGACGGACGACGAGATCGCCGCCCCGGATGCCGGGGACGCGTTCAGGACGATCGAGGAAATAGGGGAACGGGCATGATCGGCGTCGCGGAACCGGCGTACGACCCGGCCGCGCCGGAATCGGCGACGACCCTGCCGGTGGGTACTCCCGCCACCGTGCGGAGCTATGTGCGGGAGCTGTTGCGGCGCCATCGCGGGCCGTTCGCCGTGCTGATCTCGTTCAACGCCATCGCGGTGATCGCCTCGATCGTCGGCCCGTACCTGCTGGGCGGGCTGGTGGAGGATCTCTCCGACGGGGTCCGGGACCTGCGTCTGGAGCGCACGGCCGGGGTGTTCGCGCTCGCGCTGGTGGTGCAGACCGTGTTCACCCGGATGATGCGGCTGCGCAGCGCGATGCTCGGCGAGGAGATGCTGGCCGATCTGCGCGAGGACTTCCTCGTGCGGTCGGTGGGGCTGCCTCCGGGGGTGCTGGAGCGGGCCGGGACGGGTGATCTGCTCTCCAGGATCACCACGGACATCGACCGGCTGGCCAATGCGATGCGCGAGGCCGTGCCGCAGCTGGCGATCGGTGTGGTGTGGGTGGGGCTGCTGCTGGGCGCGCTCACCGTGACGGCCCCGCCGCTGGCGCTCTCGGTGCTGCTCGCGCTGCCGGTCCTGATCGTCGGCTGCCGCTGGTACTTCCGGCGGGCCCCGTCCGCGTACCGCTCGGAGGCCGCCGGTTACGCGGCGGTCGCGGCGACGCTCGCGGAGACCGTGGACGCCGGGCGGACCGTGGAGGCGCACCGGCTGGGCGCGCGCCGGGTGGAGCTGTCGGACACCCGCATCCGGCAGTGGACCGCGTGGGAGCGGTACACGCTCTTCCTTCGTTCCGTGCTCTTCCCGGTCGTCAACGCCACCTATGTGACGATCCTGGGCGCGGTGCTGCTGCTCGGCGGCTGGTTCGTCCTGGAGGGCTGGCTGACGGTGGGGCAGCTGACGACGGGCGCGCTGCTGGCGCAGATGATGGTCGACCCGATCGGCCTGATCCTGCGCTGGTACGACGAGTTGCAGGTCGCCCAGGTGTCGCTGGCCCGGCTGGTCGGCGTACGGGACATCGAGCCGGACGGGGGTGACGCGGAGGTGGTCCCGGACGGCCGGGAGGTACGGGCCGACGAGGTGCGCTTCGGTTACCGGGCCGGGCTGGACGTCCTGCACCGGGTGTCGCTGGACGTGGCCCCGGGCACCCGGCTGGCGCTGGTCGGTCCGTCGGGGGCCGGCAAGTCCACGCTGGGCCGGTTGCTGGCCGGGATCTACGCGCCGCGCGCGGGTGAGGTGACGCTCGGCGGTGCGGAGTTGTCCCGGATGAGGGCGGAGCAGGTGCGTACGCAGGTGGCGCTGGTCAACCAGGAGCACCACGTGTTCGTCGGTTCGCTGCGGGACAACCTCCTGCTGGCCCGGGCGGGTGCCGAGGACGCGGAGCTGTGGGCGGCGCTCGCGGCGGTCGACGCGGACGGCTGGGCGAGGGCGCTGGAGGAGGGGCTGGACACCGAGGTCGGTTCCGGTGGTCTGGCGCTGACCCCGGCCCAGGCCCAGCAGATCGCCCTGGCCCGGCTGGTCCTGGCCGATCCGCACACGCTGGTGCTGGACGAGGCGACGTCGCTGCTGGACCCGCGGGCCGCCCGGAACCTGGAGCGGTCGCTGGCCCGGGTGCTGGAGGGGCGCACGGTCGTGGCGATCGCCCACCGTCTGCACACCGCGCACGACGCGGATGTGATCGCGGTGGTGGAGAGCGGCCGGATCAGTGAACTGGGCAACCACGACGAGCTGGTGGCGGCGGACGGCGCGTACGCGGCGCTGTGGCGGTCCTGGCACGGCTGAGGGGGCCTGCCGGCCGGGGCGACGAAAACCCCCGGTCGGCAGGCGCGCGGTCCCGACGGGGGGCTGTGGAGCGGTCGGGGCCGGGGCGTCGTGCGGTGCCCGGCCCCGCTGGTCAGATGATGTTCAGCGCCACCGCCCCGCCCACTCCCCCGAGCACCATGAAGGCCGGCATCAGCACCTTCAGCTCCACCCAGCTGCCGGCCCGGAACCGCATGGCCTTCGGCGGGCCGACCGGGTACCAGCGCTTGCGGCCGATCGGGATGGGCCACAGGATCGGGCAGCCCGAGACGGTCAACGCGTCACCGATGTCGTGGACGAGGGCGCCGAGCACGATCGGCAGCCCGAGCCACAGGTACTCCTGGCCGGGGGCGGTGAACAGCCAGTCCGAGCCGTTGCCCGGCTCGTCCAGGACGCCCGCCAGTATCCAGGCGCTGGTCGCGCCGAGCAGCCAGACCAGGACGTCGCTGGACATCCGGGCAGCCCGCCACAGCAGTCCTTCGACGGCCAGCACCAGGTGGACGAAGAGGATTCCCAGGACCGCCCACCGGCCGCCGGTGACCGCCGCGGCGGAGGCCCCGGCGCCGATCAGAACGGCCCAGAGCCAGGTGTGCGTCAGGGTCCGGTGGCCGCCGTTGCGCTGCGAGTCGCCGCGCATCTTGGTGGCCTTGTAGACGGCGTGCGAGAGCTTGTCGACGATCTCGCAGAGCCCGCGCGAGACCGGTCCGAAGGCGCGCGAGATGGTCGCGGACTTGTGGTCGAGGTCCGGGGCGAGCGCGGCTCCGGCGGTGATGAGCGCGCCCACGACGAGGACGGGCCACGGCATCGCGTGGCCCGCGGCGGCGGCAGCGGCGCCCACCCCCAGCCAGGCCGCCGCCCCTGACAGCGAGTGTGCCGGTCCCATCATGGTGCTTCCGCCCCCAAAATCGTCCTGCCGCCGTTTGCCGTTGTGGCACGGCCGAGTTGAGTGGGCAGCGTATCGCCCATGATCTTCATACGGTCGTCCGGTTCCCTCATCCGGGCGGAAGGCAGGCAAGATGGGGGCGTGACCCTTATCGATCAGCTGCCCCCGACCGACGACCCCGACGCCCTCTTCGAGGCTTTCTCGTCATGGACCGAGAGCCGGGGCATCTCCCTCTATCCGGCCCAGGAGGAGGCGCTGATCGAGGTGGTCTCCGGTGCGAACGTGATCCTGTCCACCCCGACCGGCTCCGGGAAGAGCCTGGTCGCGGCGGGCGCGCACTTCACCGCGCTGGCCCAGGACAAGGTCACCTTCTACACCGCGCCGATCAAGGCGCTGGTCTCGGAGAAGTTCTTCGACCTGTGCAAGCTGTTCGGCACGGAGAACGTCGGCATGCTCACCGGCGACGCCTCGGTCAACGCCGACGCCCCGGTGATCTGCTGCACGGCCGAGGTGCTGGCCTCCATCGCGCTGCGCGACGGCAAGTACGCCGACATCGGCCAGGTCGTGATGGACGAGTTCCACTTCTACGCCGAGCAGGACCGCGGCTGGGCCTGGCAGATTCCGCTGCTGGAACTTCCGCAGGCCCAGTTCGTCCTGATGTCGGCCACGCTCGGCGACGTCCGGATGTTCGAGGAGGACCTGACCCGCCGCACCGGCCGTCCCACCTCCGTGATCCGCTCGGCGACCCGGCCGGTGCCGCTCAGCTACGAGTACCGGCTGACCCCGATCACCGAGACCCTCACCGAGCTCCTGGACACCCGGCAGTCGCCGGTCTACATCGTGCACTTCACCCAGGCCGCGGCCGTCGAGCGGGCGCAGTCGCTGATGAGCATCAACATGTGCACCAAGGAGGAGAAGGAGAAGATCGCCGATCTGATCGGCAATTTCCGCTTCACCACCAAGTTCGGCAAGAACCTCTCCCGCTACGTGCGGCACGGCATCGGGGTGCACCACGCGGGCATGCTGCCGAAGTACCGGCGCCTGGTGGAGAAGCTCGCCCAGGCAGGTCTACTGAAGGTGATCTGCGGTACGGACACGCTCGGTGTCGGCGTCAACGTCCCCATCCGCACGGTGCTGTTCACGGCGCTCACCAAGTACGACGGGACCCGGGTGCGGACGCTTCGGGCCCGGGAGTTCCACCAGATCGCGGGCCGGGCGGGCCGGGCCGGTTTCGACACGGCGGGCTTCGTGGTGGCCCAGGCGCCCGAGCACGTCATCGAGAACGAGAAGGCCGTCAAGAAGGCGGGCGACGACCCGAAGAAGAAGCGCAAGGTGGTCCGCAAGAAGGCCCCCGAGGGCTTCGTCGCCTGGTCGGAGACCACCTTCGACAAGCTGATCCAGTCCGATCCGGAGCCGCTGACCTCCCGTTTCCGGGTCACGCACACGATGCTGCTGTCCGTGATCGCGCGCCCCGGCAACGCCTTCGAGGCGATGCGGCGACTGCTGGAGGACAACCACGAGCCGCGCCGGGCGCAGTTGCGGCACATCCGCCGGGCCATCGCGATCTACCGCTCGCTGCTGGACGGCGGCGTGGTGGAGCAGCTCGACGAGCCGGACGCGGAGGGCCGCATCGTCCGGCTCACCGTCGACCTCCAGCAGGACTTCGCGCTCAACCAGCCGCTGTCCACCTTCGCGCTGGCCGCGTTCGACCTGCTGGACCCGGACTCCCCCTCGTACGCGCTGGACATGGTCTCCGTCGTCGAGTCGACGCTGGACGACCCGCGGCAGATCCTCGCGGCGCAGCAGAACAAGGCGCGCGGCGAGGCGGTCGGGCAGATGAAGGCGGACGGGGTCGAGTACGAGGAGCGGATGGAGCTGCTCCAGGAGGTCACGTACCCGAAGCCGCTGAGCGAGCTGCTGTGGCACGCGTACGACGTGTACCGCAGGAGCCACCCGTGGGTGGGCGACCACCCGGTGTCGCCGAAGTCCGTGATCCGTGACATGTACGAACGCGCCATGACGTTCACCGAGTTCACCTCGCACTACGAGCTGGCCCGTACCGAGGGCATCGTGCTGCGCTATCTGGCGAGCGCGTACAAGGCGCTGGAGCACACCATTCCGGACGACCTCAAGTCCGAGGACCTGGAGGACCTGATCGCCTGGCTCGGCGAGATGGTGCGCCAGGTGGACTCCAGTCTCCTGGACGAGTGGGAGCAGCTGGCCAACCCGGAGATCGAGACGGCCGAGCAGGCGCAGGAGAAGGCCGACGAGGTGAAGCCGGTGACGGCGAACGCCCGCGCCTTCCGGGTGCTGGTGCGCAACGCGATGTTCCGCCGGGTGGAGCTGGCCGCGCTGGACCGGGTCGGCGAGCTCGGCGAGCTGGACGGCGACGCGGGCTGGGACGAGGACGCCTGGGGCGAGGCGATGGACGCCTACTGGGACGAGTACGACGAGCTGGGCACCGGCCCGGACGCCCGTGGTCCGAAGCTGCTGAGGATCGAGGAGGACGCGGCGCACGGGGTGTGGCGGGTCCGGCAGGCATTCGCCGACCCGAACGGCGACCACGACTGGGGCATCAGCGCCGAGATCGACCTGGCCGCTTCCGACGAGGAGGGCCGCGCCGTCGTCAAGGTCACCTCCGTGGGCCAGTTGTGAGGGCGTCCGCCGTGGAGACACCGCAGCGAGAGTGGAGACGAACCGCATGACGAACCCCGCCGAGCGCCTGGTCGACCTGCTGGACCTGGAGCGGATCGAGGTCAACATCTTCCGGGGTCGCAGCCCCGAGGAGTCCCTGCAACGGGTCTTCGGCGGGCAGGTCGCCGGGCAGGCGCTGGTCGCGGCCGGCCGGACCACCGAGGGCGACCGCCCGGTCCATTCGCTGCACGCGTACTTCCTGCGTCCGGGGCGGCCGGGGGTGCCGATCGTCTACGACGTGGAGCGCGTCCGGGACGGCCGGTCGTTCACCACGCGCCGGGTCACGGCCGTCCAGCAGGGCCGGACGATCTTCAATCTGACGGCGTCCTTCCACCGGCCGGAGGAGGCGGGGTTCGAGCACCAGCTGCCGCCCGCCCGTGAGGTCCCGGATCCGGAGGGGCTGCCGACCGTCGCCGACGAGGTGCGCGAGCACCTGGGCGTGCTGCCGGAGGCCCTTGAGCGGATGGCCCGGCGGCAGCCCTTCGACATCCGGTACGTCGACCGGCTGCGCTGGACGAAGGAGGAGGTCAAGGGCTCCGACCCGCGCAGCGCGGTGTGGATGCGGGCGGTCGGCCCGCTGGGCGACGACCCCCTGGTGCACACCTGTGCACTGACGTACGCGAGCGACATGACGCTGCTGGACGCGGTCCGCATCCCGGTGGAGCCGCTGTGGGGGCCGCGCGGTTTCGACATGGCGTCCCTGGATCACGCGATGTGGTTTCACCGGCCGTTCCGGGCCGACGAGTGGTTCCTGTACGACCAGGAGTCGCCGATCGCGACCGGCGGCCGGGGGCTGGCCCGGGGCCGGATCTACGACCGCGGGGGCAATCTGCTGGTGTCCGTGGTGCAGGAGGGGTTGTTCCGGGCCCTGGGCTCGTAGCCGTACTTCTTCGGGCGCCGGGCCGCGGGGCTTCAGACGCCGGGCAGCGGGTCCTGCTCGACCTCGTGGCGGCGGGTGCGGATGTCCGGGGGCGCGGGGTGCAGTTTGGCGTCGCAGGCGGGGCCGAGTCCGGTGCGGCGCGACTCGGTGCCGGTGAGCGGGCGGCCGCACAGGCGGCAGCGCACCACCCGTCGCCGGGCGGCCGGGCCGTCCCCGGGGGCGGGCTCGGCGCCGGGGGCCGGGGCGGGGAGGGGCTCGGGGAAGAGTTCGGCGGACACCACGGAATCGATCTTCCCAGAGCGCCCGTCTACTGTGCGACTTCCGAGCACACGACGGAGGGGGTTCCCTGTGAGCCACGTGCTGGCGATGAAGCCGGTGATCCAGCCCGAGAAGGGCGGCGGGGCGAGCGCCGCGGCCTCGGGGGCTGCCGCGCCCGTCGGTCATGTCATCAAGGCGACCGACGGGACCGACGGCAAGCGCCGGGAGGTGGCGCACGTGGAGCGCGAGCTGCCGCCGGGCGGCGTTCCCGCGTATCTGGCGGCCCGCAAGTCGGGGGCCCGTTCCCTCGTGCTGTGGGCGGACCCGGAACGCCGCAACCGGCTGGCCACGCTGGTCACCGAGTCCGTGTCCGACGGCGTCTGCGTCTACCGGGTGCTGGGCGCGGGGGGCGAGACGATCGGCAGGCTCGTACGGGAGAAGGCCCTCTCCGGCAAGGGGCTGCGGACCCGGTGGGCGGTGGCGCAGCCCGGCTGCCCGGAGGCGGTCGGTTTCAAGGGCCGGATCTTCTGGTGGTTCGTGTGGTGGCTGCTGCTGCCCGTCCAGACGGCCATCGGGGTGGGCAGTCTCCTGAGCGGGGGCGGCGATGTGGCGCGTGGGCCGCGTCGCATCATCTGGCGGGCCGGCCGGGAGGTTCCGCTGGAGTTCCTCTCGGACGGCAACGAGGTCCACGTCCACGCGTCCTGGGTCGACTGGCGGCTGGCGGCCGCGCTGGCGGCGCTGATACCCACCTTCGACAGCTGGCTGGGCACGCCCTGGGACGACAAGCGGAACTGAGCGGGGCCGTACCGCCCCGAGGGCGTCGTCGTGCCGACCGGGCGTGCGGCGTTCCCGGGCCGGGAGGCCCGGAATGCCGGAAGCCCGTCGAACCGCGATGATCGGACTCGGGGCCCGCGGCACCTGCCGGGAAGGCAGCCGTCCCGCGGCCCCGTTCCCCGGCGCCGTACGGCGCGGCGCCCGTACAGTGGCAGGAGGGTCCCATGCCCCAGGACCCGGGCTCGACGCCCCAGACCCCGGACCGGCTGCTGCGGATCGCACCGCACGCGACGCCCGAGCAGCGGGCGGCCCGCGGGAAGGCGGCCAGGCGGAACACCCCGCGGTCGAGCCACGCCGAGTTCGAGCCACCGGCCCACCGGCCCGATCCGCTGGGCATCCTTGAGGCCCAGTCGGCCGCCAGGGTGCCCGAACTCGTACCGATCCGCTACGGGCGGATGATCGAGTCGCCGTTCCGTTTCTACCGGGGCGCCGCCGCGATCATGGCCTCCGATCTGGCCACCACCCCGGACAGCGGGATCAGGGCCCAGCTGTGCGGGGACGCCCATCTGCTGAACTTCCGGCTGCTGGCGTCGCCGGAACGGAACCTCCTGTTCGACATCAACGACTTCGACGAGACGCTGCCCGGCCCCTGGGAGTGGGACGTCAAGCGCCTGGCGACCAGCTTCGTCATCGCGGGCCGCGCGAACGGCTTCACGGACGGGGAGCGCGCGGACATCGTGCGCACCACGCTGAGGTCGTACCGGGAGTCGATGCACCGGTTCGCCGGCATGCGCAATCTCGACGTCTGGTACGCGCGGATCGACATCGACCGGCTCAAGGAGCTGGCGTCCGGGCAGCTGGCGAAGCGCGGCCGCAAACAGCTGGACCGGGCCGCGGCGAAGGCCCGTACCCGGGACAGTCTGCAGGCGTTCGGCAAGCTCACCGGGACGGTGGACGGGCGGCCGCGCATCGTGGCGGACCCGCCGCTGCTGGTGCCGGTGGCCGATCTGCTCCCGGACGTCGAGCGCGACGCGCTGCAGGAGTTGTTCCGCGGGCTGATCACGCGCTACGGACACAGTCTGCCGTCGGACCGGCGGGCCCTGCTCTCGGACTTCCGGTTCGTGGACATGGCGCGCAAGGTGGTCGGCGTCGGCAGCGTCGGCACGCGCTGCTGGATCATCCTCATGCTCGGCCGGGACGGTGACGACCCGCTCCTCCTCCAGGCCAAGGAGGCCGACGTCTCGGTCCTCGCGCCCCATGTCGGCGCCTCCTCCTGCGACAACCAGGGCGAGCGCGTGGTCTCGGGCCAGCGGATGATGCAGGCGGCGAGCGACATCTTCCTCGGCTGGGAGCGGGTGGAGGGGCTGGACGGCCGGCGTCGCGACTTCTACGTGCGCCAGTTGCGCGACTGGAAGGGGATCGCCGAGCCGGAGGAGATGGTGCCGTCCGGCATGCGGGTGTTCGGCGAGGTGTGCGGCGCCACGCTGGCACGGGCCCACGCGCGGTCCGGGGACCGGATCGCCATCGCCGCGTACCTGGGGCGCGGGCCCGCGTTCGACCGGGCGGTGGCGCGCTTCGCCGAGAAGTACGCCGACCTCAACGAGCGGGACCACCGGGCACTCGTCGACGCGGTGCACGCGGGCCGGCTCCCGGCGGCCGAGGCGTCCTGAGACGCCCGGCCGGTCCGATCCGGACGAAGGGTCCTAAGTGGTTCCCTCCTTGTACGGGTCCGCGCACAGGGCCCAGATGATGAAGACGTTGATGGCGATGAGCACCAGCGCCCAGAACGGGTAGTGGGGCAGCCACAGGAAGTTGGCGAGCGCAGACAGTCCCGCGAGCACGATGCCGACGACGCGCGCCCAGGCGGCGCCGGTGAACAGCGCGCAACCCGCGATGAGGATGACGATGCCCAGGATGAGGTGGATCCAGCCCCAGCCGGTGAGGTTGAACCGGAACAGGTAGTCGCGCGCGACCACGAACACGTCGTCCTTGGCGATGGCGGCGATGCCTTCGAAGATCGTCATCGCCCCGCCGAAGATCATCAGGACCGCCGCGAAAGCGGTCCAGCCGAACCGGAAGGGGTGGCGCGAACTCGCGGCGCCCGGCGCCGCTCTCGGTGCGTGGCCGGTGCTGGCCATTGCGACCTCCTCGGTTAGCAGAGCAGCCCGGCAGGCCCGGGTCGGGCCACCGGGACCTCCCCCGAACAAGCCTGGCACGTCGCCACCCGTTCGGCAGAACGGCCGGGGCGCGCGGCGCCGCCACGGCACGGTCCGTCTCAATTCCAGGATATTGTCTCCAGTATGGGAGAACCCGAGGAGATGGAGCCCGACTCCGTCGATGCCCGGCTCGCCGCCCGGCTGGGCGGGCTGCGCGCCGAGCGCGGCTGGTCGCTGGACGAGCTCTCGCGGCGCAGCGGGGTGAGCCGTTCCTCGCTGTCCCGGCTGGAGCGCGGCGAGTTGAGCCCGACGGCGTCCCTGCTCAACACGTTGTGCACGGTCTACGGACGGACGATGTCCCGGCTGTTGCTGGAGGTGGAGGCGGAGGCCCCGCAACTCGTCCCCGCGGCGCGGCAGCCGGTGTGGCGGGACGAGGCGTCGGGCTTCGTACGCCGGTCGGTCTCGCCGCCGCACGCCGGTCTGCGCGCGGAGGTCGTCGAGGGCACCCTCGACGCGGGGGCCGCCATCGCCTACGAGGACGCGCCCGTGCCGGGGACGGAGCAGCACGTCTGGGTGCTGGAGGGGACGGTCGAGATCACCGTCGACGGCACCGCGCACACGGTGCGCAGCGGCGACTGCCTCCGCTTCCGCCTGCGCGGCCCCTCGCACTTCCACTGCCCCGGGCCGGAGCCGGTCCGCTACGCGCTGATGATCGTCCTGCCGTGACGGCCTGACGGCCCCGACGGCCGGGAAGAAGTCCGCGGCACCCGTGAACCCCATGAAAGGACTCCGCCCATGACCGGGATCGTCTGTGCTTCCGGCCCCGAACTGGTCACCTACGCCGATGAGTTGGCCGCCCTGCTGATGGACGCGGTGGACGGCGGTTCGTCGGTGGGCTTCCTCGCGCCGCTGGACCGGGACGTGGCCGCCGCCTGGTGGCGGGAGCGGGCCGAGGCCGTCGACGCCGGTCTCCTCCAGGTCTGGATCGCCCTCGACGCGGAGCGGGTGGCCGGAACCGTCACGCTGGCCCGGGCCCGGCTGCCCAACGCCCGTCACCGCGCGGAGGTGGCCAAGTTGATGGTCCGTTCGTCGGCCCGCGGCCGGGGGCTCGGCCGGTCGCTGCTCGACACCGCCGAGCGGGCGGCCGCCGAGGCGGGCGTCACGCTGCTGGTCCTGGACACCGAGAGCGGCAGCCCCGCCGAGCGGCTCTACCGTTCGGCGGGCTGGACGCGGTGCGGTTCGATCCCGGACTACGCGGGCGACCCGTCCGGGACCCTGAAGCCGACGACGCTCTACTACAAGGCCATCGGGCCCGCCCGGCCGGGGGCGACGGCATAGACCGCGCCGAACCGGCGGGCAGGGCGCGGGAGTCCGGCGGCCCGGTCCGTATCCGGTCACGGGTCGCCCGTCGGGGGCACGCCCCGTCCGGGGCGGGGCCGGGCTCCCGCAGGTCGGCGGCGTGCGCGGGATTCGAACGGCCCCGCCGCCGATTTCGTACCGGTCGGCCGGGGGCGCGACAATGACCGCCGGTAGCCACACCTACGAGGAGGCCCTCATGACGCTGCACGACATCCCCCTGCGCACCCTCACCGGCGAACCCACCTCCCTGGCCGACTACGACGGGCGGGCGGTCCTGCTGGTGAACGTCGCGTCGAAGTGCGGGCTCACCCCGCAGTACGCGGGGCTGGAGCGGCTCCAGAACACGTACGGGGACCGCGGTTTCACCGTGCTCGGCGTCCCGTGCAACCAGTTCGCCGGCCAGGAGCCGGGGAGTGCGGAGGAGATCCGGACCTTCTGCTCGACGACCTACGGGGTCAGCTTCCCGCTGCTGGAGAAGACCGAGGTGAACGGTGAGGGGCGTCACCCGCTCTACACCGAGCTGACCGCCCTCGCGGACGAGGACGGCGAGGCGGGCGACGTCCAGTGGAACTTCGAGAAGTTCCTCATCTCCCCGGCGGGCGTGCCGGTCGCCCGGCTGCGCCCGCGCGTGGAGCCGGAGGCCCCGGAGCTCATCGCCGCCATCGAGGCCCAGCTGCCCGCCTGACCCGTTGCGTCGCGGGCCCGGCAGGGTTTCCCGGCCGGGCCCGTCCGTCGGCCGCCCCGTCCCCGGCGGCCGACGACGGGGCGGGGCCGCCGTCCCGTCCAGCGTCAGCGGATCGGCATGCCCGACAGGGTGCGGGCGATGACCAGGCGCTGGATCTCGCTGGTGCCCTCGAAGATCGTGTAGATCGCCGCGTCCCGGTGCATCCGCTCCACCGGGTACTCGCGGGTGAAGCCGTTGCCGCCGAGGATCTGGACGGCCTGGGCGGTGACCTTCTTCGCCGTCTCGCTCGCGTACAGCTTGGACATGGAGCCCTCGGCCGAGGTGAACGGCTTCCCGGTGGTCGCCATCCACGAGGCGCGCCAGACCAGCAGCCGGGCCGCGTCGATCTGCGTCCGCATGTCGGCGAGCTGGAAGGCGACGCCCTGGTTGTCGATGATCGGCCGGCCGAACTGGGTGCGGGTCTTCGCGTAGTCCAGCGCGACCTCGTACGCCGCGCGGGCGGTGCCGACGGCCATGGCGCCGACCGCGGGGCGGGACGCCTCGAAGGTGGCCATCGCGGCGTTCTTCACCCGCTCACCGCCGGACGCGGCCCGCTCGCGGGCCCGTGCCAGGCGCTGGTCGAGCTTGTCCTTGCCGCCGAGCAGGCAGTGGCCGGGGACTCGGACGTCCTCCAGCACCACCTCGGCGGTGTGCGAGGCGCGGATGCCGTGCTTCTTGAACTTCTGGCCCTGGGAGAGGCCGGGGGTGTTCGGCGGCACGATGAACGAGGCGTGCCCCTTGGAGCCCAGCTCCGGGTCGACCACGGCGACGACCACGTGGACGTTGGCGATGCCGCCGTTGGTCGCCCAGGTCTTGGTGCCGTTCAGCACCCACTCGTCCTTCGCCTGGTCGTACACCGCGCGGGTGCGCATCGAGGCGACGTCGGAGCCCGCGTCCGGCTCGGAGGAGCAGAAGGCGGCGACCTTGACGTCACTGGCGTCGCCGTACATCTGCGGGATCCAGGTGCCTATCTGCTCCTCGGTGCCGTTGGCCAGGACGCCCACGGCCGCGAGGCCCGTTCCGACGATCGACAGGGCGATGCCCGCGTCGCCCCAGAAGAGCTCCTCCATCGCCATCGGGATGCCCAGGCCCGTGGGGTCGAAGAACTGCTGGGCGTAGAAGTCGAGGGAGTAGATGCCGACCTTGGCCGCCTCCTGGATGACGGGCCAGGGAGTCTCCTCACGCTCGTCCCACTCCGAGGCCGCCGGCCGGATCACGTCCGCGGCGAAACCGTGAAGCCAGTCACGGACCTGCTTCTGGTCGTCGTTGAGTTCGAGCGTGAACTCCGCCATGTTCCCCTCCACGTACTGCCGTGAAAAAACCACTCGTTACTTGCGGTAACCGCAGTCTGTTACCGACAAGTAGCCTCTGTCAACCACACTGCTTCCGATCCGTGCTCCCCAGGGCAGAGTGTTACGTTGCGCAGGCAGGACGTAATGGCACGGCCAGGGCGGGGAGAAGCCACATGGAGACCACACGACAGGCCGAGCGCCAGCGGACGGCGGCCGAAAACCGCCGTCGCGAGCTACTCGAAGCCGCCGACCGCGTGGTGCTCAGGGACGGTCCGGGCGCCTCGATGAACGCCATCGCGGCGGAGGCCGGGATCACCAAGCCCATCCTCTACCGGCACTTCGGCGACAAGGGCGGCCTCTACCGCGCCCTGGCCGAGCGGCACACCGACGCCCTGTTGGTCGCCCTGCGCGCCGCGCTCGACGCCCCCGCCGAGCGCCGGCAGCGCGTCGAGGCGACGCTCGACACCTACCTCGCGGCGATCGAGGCCCGCCCCCAGGTCTACCGCTTCCTGATGCACCCCGCCGACGACGCGGTCCCCGCGACGGAGCAGGGGTTCGACGTCGGGCGGCACTCGGCGCCGCTGCTGCGCCGGCTCGGCGAGGAACTCGCCCTGGTGATCGCCGAGCGGGTGGACCTCGGCCCGGACAGCGAGGCCACGGCCCGCATCTGGGGCCACGGCATCGTCGGCATGATGCACGCGGCCGGCGACTGGTGGCTCGGCGAACGCCCCTGCTCCCGCGAGCAGTTGGTGCGCAGCCTGGCGGACCTGCTGTGGGGCAGGCTGTCCGCCGCGCAGGACCGGCCCGGCGGGCCGGGCTTCTGAGGCCGGCCGACGGGCGCTCAGCCGGTGGTGCGCGCCCAGGGCGCCCGGCGGGCCGCGCGCAGCGCCCTGCGACGGCGCAGTCCGGTCAACCGGTCCGTGTAGACGGTGCCTTCGAGGTGGTCGCACTCGTGCTGGAGGCAGCGCGCGAAGAAGCCGGTGCCGGTGACCCGCACCGGCTCGCCCTCCACCGTGAAGCCCTCGACGACGGCCCGGTCGAAGCGCGGGGTGCCGGCCTCCAGACCGGGCAGCGACAGACAGCCCTCCGGGCCGCGTACGGTGATGCCGTCCGCCTCGACGAGCGTCGGGTTGACGAGATGTCCGAGATGGCGGACGTCCTCGTCGTCCGGACAGTCGTAGACGAACACCCGCAGCGGAACGCCGATCTGGTTGGCCGCGAGGCCGACCCCCTCGGCCGCGTACATGGTGGCGTACATGTCCTCGACGAGCCGGGCGAGCGAGGGGCCGAAGTCCGTGACGGGTTCGCAGGCACCGTGCAGCACCGGATCGCCGAGCAGACTCATGGCACGGATCAGCCCGGAACTGCCGGGGATCGGGCGGTTTCGCATGGCCGCAATCGTACGTTCCGCATGGCCACGGCCCCTCCGGCGGTGCCAGGGTGCGGCCGTCGCGCCGGACATCGATAGGCTGGGCACGGACCGATGCAAGGAGGATCTAGGACGATGGCAGGCAACACGGAGCCGCTGTCGCCGCGGGCCAAGCTGGCCGTGACGGCGGGAAAGGCCGCGGCGGCGGTGTCGCGCGCCGCCGGGCGCGGCAGCGGATCGGTGATCGGCGGCCGGGTGGCGCTCAAGCTCGACCCCGACCTGCTGGGGCGGCTGGCGCAGCACCTGGACGTGATCCTCGTGTCGGCGACGAACGGCAAGACGACGACCACCCGGCTGATCGCCGAGGCACTGCGGGCCGCGGGCCCGGTCGTGTCGAACGCGCTCGGCGCCAACATGCCCGCGGGCATCACCTCGGCGCTGGCCGGCGGCTCGGACGCGCAGTACGGCGTGATCGAGGTCGACGAGAAGTATCTGGCCGGGGTCGCCCGCGACACGACGCCCAAGGTGATCGCGCTGCTCAACCTCTCCCGCGACCAGCTGGACCGCGCGGCGGAGACCCGGATGCTGGCGGAGAAGTGGCGTGAGGGACTGTCCGGCTCCAAGGCCGTGATCGTCGCCAACGCCGACGACCCGCTGATCGTCTGGGCAGCCTCCTCCTCCCCCAACGTGGTGTGGGTGGCGGCCGGTCAGGCATGGAAGGACGACGCCTGGTCCTGCCCCGCCTGCGGCGGTGTGATGCAGCGTCCGGGCGACGACTGGTTCTGCGGCGAGTGCGGATTCCGCCGTCCCGCGCCGAGCTGGGTGCTGCACGGCGACTACGTGCTGGACCCGCACGGCTCGGCGTGGCCGATCCAGCTCCAGCTGCCCGGCCGCGCCAACAAGGCCAACGCCACCAGCTCCGCAGCCGTGGCCGCCGTCTTCGGCGTGCCGCCGCAGGTCGCGCTGGAGCGGATGTACCAGGTGCAGGCCGTCGCCGGCCGCTACGACGTGGTGACCTTCCTCGGCCGTGAGCTGCGGCTGCTGCTGGCGAAGAACCCGGCGGGCTGGCTGGAGACGTTCTCCCTGATCGATCCGCCGCCGACGCCGGTGATCCTCTCCGTCAACGCCCGCGGCGCGGACGGCACGGACACCTCCTGGCTGTGGGACGTGGACTACACCCAGCTCGCCGGTCACCCGATCTTCGTGCTCGGCGACCGCAAGCTGGACCTGGCGGTCCGCCTCGAAGTGGCCGGTCTGGACTTCCGGGTCTGCGAGACCCTCGACGAGGCCGTGCAGCAGGCCCCGCCCGGCCGCATCGAGGTCATCGCCAACTACACCGCCTTCCAGGATCTGCGCCGTCGTGTCGGCAACTGACCCCGGCCCCGGCCACCTCCGGAGAGGACGAAGCATGAGCAACAACGGTCTGCGTCTGGTCTGGGTCTACCCCGACCTCCTCAGCACCTACGGCGACCAGGGCAACGCGCTGGTGGTGGAGCGCCGGGCCCGGCAGCGCGGGCTCGACGTGCAGCGCGTCGACGTGCGCAGCGACCAGCCGGTGCCGACGTCCGGCGACATCTACCTGATCGGCGGGGGCGAGGACCGGCCGCAGCGCCTGGCCGCGGAGCGGCTGCGCCGCGACGGCGGGCTCAGCCGGGCCGCGTCCAACGGCGCGATCATCTTCTCGGTCTGCGCCGGCTACCAGATCCTCGGGCACGAGTTCATCAACGACCTCGGCGAGCGCGAGCCCGGCCTCGGGCTGCTCGACGTGGTCTCCACCCGCGGCGAGGGGGCCCGGTGCGTCGGTGACGTGCTGGCCGACATCGACCCGCAGCTCGGCCTGCCGCCGCTGACCGGTTTCGAGAACCACCAGGGCGTCACCCATCTCGGCCCGACGGCACGGCCGTTCGCCCGGGTGAAGCTCGGCCGGGGCAACGGCACCGGCGACGGCACCGAGGGCGCGTACAACGACACCGTCTTCGGCACGTACATGCACGGCCCCGTCATGGCGCGCAACCCGCAGATCGCGGACCTGCTGCTGAAGCTGGCCCTCGATGTGAACGCCCTGCCGCCGACCGACGACCGCTGGTACGAGGCGCTGCGCGCCGAGCGCATCGCGTCCGCGACACAGCCCGCCTGATGAGGCCGAATTCGCTCGTCTGAGCGGATTCCAGCAGGTGGACGCCCGGTTCGGTCCCGCCACCCTGCGCCGGTAGGGTGGCGGGGAACCAGCCGGACGACGGGGTCCGGTCGTCGGCCCACGTTGCAAAGGTTTCCCGGGCAATGCGAATTGGTGTTCTCACCTCCGGCGGCGACTGCCCCGGCCTCAACGCCGTCATCCGTTCCGTCGTACATCGCGCGGTGGTCGACCACGGCGACGAGGTCATCGGCTTCCACGACGGGTGGAAGGGCCTGCTGGAGTGCGACTACCGCAGGCTCGATCTCGACGCGGTCGGCGGCATCCTCGCCCGCGGCGGCACGATCCTCGGCTCCTCCCGGGTCCAGCCCGCCCATCTGCGCGGCGGCGTCGAGCAGGCCCGGGGCCACGTCTCCGACCTCGGCCTCGACGCGATCATCCCGATCGGCGGCGAAGGCACGCTGAAGGCGGCCCACCTGCTGTCCGAGGCGGGTCTGCCGATCGTCGGTGTGCCCAAGACCATCGACAACGACATCGCGTCCACGGACGTGACCTTCGGCTTCGACACCGCCGTCGGGGTCGCCACCGAGGCGCTCGACCGGCTCAAGACCACTGCCGAGTCCCACCAGCGGGTGCTCATCGTCGAGGTCATGGGACGCCACACCGGCTGGATCGCCCTGCACTCGGGCATGGCGGCCGGCGCGCACGCCATCGTGGTGCCGGAACGCCCCTTCGACATAGACGAGCTGACCGAGGTGGTCGGCAAGCGCTTCTCGGCCGGGAAGAAGTTCGCGATCGTGGTCGTCGCCGAGGGCGCGAAGCCGCGCCCGGGCTCGTCCATGGAGGTCGAGCAGGGCACCAAGGACATCTACGGGCACGAGCGCTTCGCCGGCATGGCCACGCGGCTCTCCATCGAGCTGGAGCAGCGCCTGGCCAAGGAGGCCCGCCCGGTGATCCTCGGCCACGTGCAGCGCGGCGGCACGCCGACCGCGTACGACCGGGTGCTCGCCACCCGCTTCGGCTGGCACGCGGTGGAGGCCGCGCACCGCGGGGAGTTCGGCATGATGACGGCGCTGCGCGGCACGGACATCGTGATGGTGCCGCTGAACCAGGCCGTGGAGACCCTGAAGACGGTTCCGGCGGAGCGGTACGCCGAGGCGGAGTGCGTGCTCTGAGCGACACCCCGTCCCAGGGACCGCCCCCGGCCGCACCCGCGGCCGGGGGCGGTTCTACTCTGGTCGGGACAACCGGCGCGAAACGGGGACGTCCCCAGCGGGAGTGAACAGATGGACCACAGCGGGCACGGCATGAACATGGACCTGCCGCCGTTCACGCTGGGACGGGGGCTTCAATTCTCCGCCGACCCGTTCTTCCTCATCGGCTGTGTACTGGGCCTGGCCCTGTACGGGTACGCCGTGATGCGGCTGCGCAGACGCGGGGACGAGTGGCCGGTCGGCCGGATCGTCTTCTTCGTCGTCGGCGTGCTGAGCATCGCCCTGGTGATGTGCACCAAGCTGAACGACTACGGCATGGTCATGTTCAGCGTGCACATGGTGCAGCACATGGTGATCAGCATGCTGTCGCCGATCCTGCTGCTGCTGGGGGCCCCGGTGACCCTGGCCCTGCGCGCGCTGCCGGTCGCCGGGCGCGGCCGCACCGGTCCGCGCGAGCTGCTGCTCATGCTGCTGCACAGCCGGTACATGAGAGTCATCACGCACCCGGCCTTCACGATCCCGATCTTCATCGCCAGCCTGTACGCGCTGTACTTCACCCCGCTCTTCGACTTCCTGATGGGTTCGAAGACCGGCCACATCGCGATGATGGTGCACTTCCTCGCGGTCGGCCTGGTGTTCTTCTGGCCGATCATGGGCGTCGACCCGGGGCCGCACCGGCCCGGTTACGTCATGCGGATGCTGGAGCTGTTCGCCGGCATGCCGTTCCACGCGTTCTTCGGCATCGCGCTGATGATGGCGTCCACCCCGATGGTGGAGACGTACCAGCATCCGCCGGCCTCGCTCGGCATCGACGCGCTGAGCGACCAGAACTGGGCGGGCGGCATCGCCTGGGCCTTCAGCGAGATCCCGTCGGTGCTGGTGCTGATCGCGCTGGTCTTCCAGTGGTACCGCTCCGAGCAGCGGACGGCGAAGCGCTCCGACCGTGCGGCGGAGCGCAACGGCGACCAGGAGCTGGAGGCGTACAACGCTTATCTCGCCTCTTTGCAGGCGCGCGGACGGTAGCGGTGGACACGCCTCAGGGGTGACGATGGCCTCCACGGCCGTGCGGCCGACGAGGAGGGTGCGGGCATGTCCGGATCCACGAAGACCATGGGAGTGCTCACGCTGGGAGCCCTGGTGGTGGTCACCGCGTACACGGTGGCGCTGGGGAGCAGCGGCTGGCTCTGGTTCGGCTGGGTCGTGCTCGGCCTGATCACCCTGGGGATGGCCGCGACGCGCGAGTCCTGAGCCGGTCCCGGGAGCGACCGGGACCGAGGCGTACGGGGATTCGCCGAGGAGCCGCGAAGGGCCCGGCGCCCGATGCGGGCGGCCGGCCCGCTGCGTGCCCCGGTCGCGGCCGGTGTCCGTTCAGGACACGAGCAGGCGGAGGCCGAGATCTGCCGCGTCGAGGTCCGCGAGGTCGCCGTTGCGTTCGGCCCACCGGCCGGATTCGAGGTCGTCGCCCAGGCTTCGCACCGCCCGCTGTTCGGCCTGTGGCCCGACCCTCGTCCACACCGACATCGCGCGGCGCACACGATCCTCCAGATACGCCCCCGGTCGGCGCCAGTACGCCTCGAACAGGCCGTCGGCGCAGTCCCACGGGACGGGTACCGGCTCGGCGCGGGCCCCGATCGCGTCGGCCATCTTGGCGAGCGGGGGAAATCCCGCGAGGACGGCGGCGAACTCGGGCAGGTAGTCGCGGGTGAGCCAGAACCGGTCCTGCCATCCGGGCTCGTCGGTGTCGAACGTGAGCACCCCCACACGGCGGGGCCACGCGCCGCATCTCGCGCAGCCCCGCCCGCGGGTCCCTCCAGTGGTGAACGGTGGAGACGGCCATCGCGACGTCGAAGGACCGGTCCTCGAACGGCAGGCTCTCCGCGGCGGCGGCCACGCACGGCGCCGAACCGGCGGGCCGCTGCCCCCGCATGACCGCCGACGGCTCCACCGCGGTCACGTCACGGTCGGCGGGCTCGTAGGAACCGGTGCCGGCCCCGACGTTCAGCACCCGCTGCGCGTCCCCGGGCGCGTCCAGGATCTGCGCGGCGATCCGGGGATCGGTACGCCGGGTCGCGGTGCAGGCGCCGCCGATCGCGTCGTACAGGCGTGCGCCGAGCATCTCCAGTTGCTTCTCCGGTGTCACTGCCAGTCCCTTCGCCCGTGCCCCGAGTTCCCTGTCGATGGCCGCCACCATGGCGTCGGCACGGTCACATCGCTCCAGCAGCAGGCCGCGCAGCCGGCGCAGGTGCGCGACCGCGTCGGCCGAGGGGTCGCCGACCAGTTCTGCGACCTCGCGCAGACCGAAGCCGAGTCGCCGGTAGGCCGGCACCTCCCGAAGCCGCTCCACGTCACGCGCCGAGTAGGCCCGGCGGTCCGCGCCGAAGGGCGCACGAGTCCGATCTCGTCGTAGTGGTGCAGCGTGCGGACGATCACACCGGCCGGCTCGGCCACGCGTCCCACGGTCCAGTGATCTTCCACGGGTCCGACTGTGCGGCCTGACGTCACGTGAGGGTCAAGAGCCGGCTGCGTCCGCCGGCCTCCTCACGGTCCGCGGGCCGCTCCGGGTGACCGTCCCGGCGCCGAGAAGCCCGAGCCGGTCGGGAGCCGTGACCGCTCCCGGTGCCGACCGGGGTTCCGCCGGTCCCCGGGGCCGTGGGACCGCGGCCCCTCCCCGGCGTCCCGGGACGCACTCGTCCGATCGCCCCCTTTCACCCGTCGGTGAAGGGGGCGATCGCCGTTTCCCGGGACGGCCGACCGGGGACGGGCAGAACGCTCTTCTCCGGTTCCCGGAGCACCGGCCTTCACCTGCGGTTGTGTGCCGCCGGGCCGCTCCCGTCCGGCCCCGGCCCGCTGCGGAACCGTGAGGCGGCCATGCTTCAACTCTTGACAGGTGCGCATCACCACGCCACCTTGGGAGCGCTCCCACAAACAAGAATCGCACACGGCGACGGCCGTGCGTCCGAGCTCGGGAGCACCCCGAACGCCGGGTTCCATCGTCCCCGGGGCCCCTTTCGCACCGCGCGCATCCCCGTACGCCGCTCCTCTTCCGGCACTCCTCCCCCACGACTCACCGACGGCCACCGCCCTCACCGGCGGGGCCCGGTGCGGGGCGGCGCACCCCGAGCCGCTGCCCCGGTACGGCACCCCCCAGGTCCGCGGGCCGACCTCCCGCGGGCACCCGAGAGAAAACTGGAGCCGCAATGAGAAGGCCAGGCACCACCTCGCACGGGACGTTCCGAAAGCCGGCCGCCCCACGCCGGAGGCAGGCCGCGCTGCTCGCCCTCGCACTGGGCGCGGCGCTGACGGTCGCCCTTCCCCCGCCCGCGTCGGCCGCGGCCCGGGTCGACAACCCCTACTCGGGCGCCACTCCCTATGTGAACCCCGACTGGTCCGCCCGGGCCGCCGCCGAGCCGGGCGGTGGCGCCATCGCCGACGAGCCCTCGTTCGTCTGGATGGACCGCATCGCGGCCATCGAGGGCACGGGGGGCGCGAAGGGGCTGCGCGAGCACCTCGACACGGCGCTGGAGCAGGGCGCCGACCTGTTCCAGGTGGTCGTCTACGACCTGCCCGGACGGGACTGCGCCGCGCTGGCCTCCAACGGCGAACTCGGCCCCACGGAGATCGACCGGTACCGGAACGAGTACATCGATCCCATCGCCGACATCCTCGCCGACCCGGCCTACGCGGGCCTGCGCATCGTCGCCCTCATCGAGCCGGACTCGCTGCCGAACCTGGTGACCAACGCCGGCGGCTCGGACGGCTCCACCGAGGCGTGCGCGACCATGAAGGCGAACGGCAACTACGAGAAGGGGGTCGGTTACGCACTGCACACCCTGGGTGCGATCCCCAACGTCTACAACTACGTCGACGCCGCCCACCACGGCTGGCTGGGCTGGGACTCCAACTTCGTACCGGCGGCGCAGGAGTTCAAGAAGGCCGCCACCACGGAGGGGGCGACGGTCTCCGACGTGCACGGCTTCATCGTGAACACGGCCAACTACTCGGCCCTGAAGGAGCCCCACTTCAAGGTCACCGACACGGTGAACGGGACGACGGTGCGCCAGTCCAAGTGGGTGGACTGGAACTACTACGTCGACGAGCTGTCGTTCGCGCAGGCGTTGCGCACCGAGCTGGTGCGCCAGGGCTTCGCCCCGGACATCGGCATGCTGATCGACACGGCCCGCAACGGCTGGGGCGGCTCCGCCCGGCCCACCTCGGCGGGCCCGCTGACCGGCGTGGACGCCTATGTCGACGGCGGCCGGGTGGACCGGCGCATCCACCCCGGCAACTGGTGCAACCAGAGCGGTGCGGGCATCGGCGAACGGCCGACCGCCGCCCCCGAGCCGGGCATCGACGCCTACGTCTGGGCGAAGCCGCCGGGCGAGTCGGACGGCAACAGCCGGCCCATCGACAACGACGAGGGCAAGGGCTTCGACCGGATGTGCGATCCGACGTACACCGGGAACGGCCGCAACGGCTACAACCCGTCCGGGGCCCTGCCGGACTCCCCGCTCGCGGGCCGCTGGTTCTCCGCCCAGTTCCAGGAGCTGGTGCGCAACGCCTACCCGCCGCTGGGCGGCGGGAGCGAGTGACTCCGGGCGCATCGCCCCTGTCGGGCGGCCGTGCCGCCCGACCCTCCCCCCTTCGTCGCTCGCGCGGTCGACGAAGGGGGGAAGGACCGGACCCGGGCCGTCCCCGCCGCTCTCCCGGCGGGGGCGGCCCGCAGCCCGCTCAGCCCTGCTGGAGGCCGGGCCTGCCCGCCTCGGTCACGAAGGAGGTCCGGGTCGAGACGGGCGCGCCGGGGGCGGTCACGTACGGCAGGACCCGGAAGTCGGCCCGGCAGGTCTCCCGGGTCAGCGCGCAACGCACGTATCCCCGCTGGAAGTTGGTGAACTTTATGTGCTCGTTGGCGGCGAGCAGCCTGGCGCCCGAGGGATCCAGGTCCATGCCGTCCTTGCTGGTGGAGATGGACGAGCCGACGAACTCCACGCCGAGCGTGGGTGATTCCGGGTCGTCGAAGTTCTGCTTGAGGTCGGCGGCGAGGTGCCGGTGCATGTCGCCGGTGAGCACCACCGGGTTGTTCACGCTGCGATCGGTGATCTCCTTGAACAGCCTCTGGCGCGCGTCCACGTAGCCGTCCCAGAAGTCCATCACGAAGGTCTGGCCGGGGCCGGGGTCGGTGTCGACCTGGGTCACCGGGATCTGCTGGGAGATCATGTTCCAGGTCGCGTCGGAGCGGCCGAGGCCGCGGTACAGCCACTGTTCCTGCTCCGGGCCGAGGATGGTGCGGCCGGGGGTCAGCCGGTCGGTGCAGCCGCTCCTGGAACCGTCGCCGCAGGGCTGGTCGTCGCGGAAGAGCCTGGTGTCGAGGATGTGGAAGGTGGCCATCCGCCCGTAGCGCAGGCTGCGGTACATCCGTGCCCGGAATCCGTTCGGCCGGTTCGGCAGCCGCAGCGGCAGGTGCTCGTAGTACGCCTGGAAGGCCGCCGCCGCCCGCTCGCGGAAGACCGCGGGGTCCTGGTCGGGCTCGGTGTCGGCCTTGGACCTGTCGCGCGCCCAGTTGTCCTCGACCTCGTGGTCGTCCCAGACGACGGCGAACGGGTGGGCGCGGTGGGCGGCGATGAGGTCGGGGTCGAAGCGGTGCAGGGCGTGGCGGTTGCGGTACTGGACGAGGTTCATCGGCTCGGGGCGCAGTTCGGCGGCGACGGGGACGTTGCGCACGCCGCCCATGGCGTCGATGGGGTTCTCGTAGATGTAGTCGCCCAGGTGCAGGACCAGGTCGACGTCCTCCTCGGCGAGGTGCCGGTAGGCGGTGTAGAAGCCCTCGAACCACGCCTGGCAGGAGACGAAGGCGAAGTCGAGTTCCCTGGGCCGGCTGTGCGGCGGGGGCGCGGTGCGGGTGCGCCCCACGGGGCTGTGCACGCCGCCGGCCCGGAAGCGGTAGTAGTAGTGCCTGCCCGGCTGCAGTCCGGAGACCTCGACGTGGACGGAGTGGGCGAGTTCGGGCACCGCGCGGGTGCGTCCCCGGCGCACGACGGACCGGAAGCGTTCGTCGCGGGCGATCTCCCACTGCACGTCGACGGCGTACGGCGGCATGCCGCCGGCTCCGTCGGGGGCGAGGGGCTGGGGGGCGAGGCGGGTCCACAGCACGACCCCGTCCGGCCACGGGTCGCCGGACGCGACCCCGAGGGCGAACGGGTCCTCGTGGAAGGGCGTGTCGCCCCATGCCCTGCCCGCGGAGGCGCCGGCCGCGGCCAGGGCCAGGCCGATCGTTCCGCCGAGCATCATCCGTCTGCCGAACGCTCCGGTACCACTTGACGCACTGTCCATCTGCATGAAACTCGTCCCTTCGTCGGGCGGAATTCCGTCCGGTACGAGCCGGGAGCGGCACGTGATTTCACGTCCGTCCATGTGGTAATCACAGGGTGAATATCACAGGGAATCATGTGCCACAAGACCACCCGCCGACGTCCGCAATACCGTTCACAGACGGTTAGTTGGGGCAACATCACCCCTTTTCCGAGGTGAACGGGAGACACATCGGCAACACCCTTGACACCCCCCAGGGCGACTCATAGTCTCCACGCCACAGAATTAACGTTAGATTTCACATCGGGAAATTCGGTGCGACGGAAGGACGTGCTCGTGTCCGGTTCCCCGGCAGCCGATCCACCCGTCTCCCGACCCTCCGAAGGGGCGGCGCACAGCCGCTCCGGAACCACGACGCTGCGCCCCCATGCCCTGCGGTGCGAGCACCGCACCACCCCGCTGGGGATCGACGAGGCCGCGCCCCGGCTGTCCTGGCGGCTCGTTTCCGATCACCGGGGCGACGATCCCGTGGCCCACCGGGTCCGGGTCGCCGAGCGCGTCGAGGACCTGGACGGGGACGGCCGGCTCCTGT
Organism: Streptomyces sp. NPDC002669; assembly: GCF_042889165.1. Taxonomy (NCBI): domain Bacteria; kingdom Bacillati; phylum Actinomycetota; class Actinomycetes; order Kitasatosporales; family Streptomycetaceae; genus Streptomyces; species Streptomyces sp. NPDC002669. Next base: position 150,658 of record NZ_JBIAQQ010000019.1, read on the forward strand.
GGGACACCGGCCGGGTGGCCGATCCCGGTGCGACGGCCGTCCAGTACGCCGGGCCGCCCCTGCCGCCCCTGACGCGCTGTCACTGGCGGGTGTCCGTGTGGCGGGCCGGGACGGACGTCCCCGCCGAGGCCACGTCCTGGTTCGAGACGGCGTTCACCGGCGCCGCCCGGTGGCGGGCGTCGTGGATCGCCCACGAGCCGGGCCCGGTCGATGTCATGGACGCGCCCACCGAGGGCGAGTTCGCCCTCGACGACCACGGGCTCGCCCCGTGCCCGATCCTGCGGCGCTCCTTCACCGCGGCGGCCGGCCCCCGGGCCCGGCTGTACGTCAGCGCGCGCGGGCTGTACGAGGTGCGGCTCAACGGCGTACGGGTCGGCGACGCCGAGCTGGCACCCGGCTGGACGGACTACCGCCACCGCGTCCAGTATCAGACGTACGACGTGACCGGGTTGCTGCGCGACGGGGAGAACGTGCTGGCGGCCACCCTCGCCGACGGCTGGTGGAGCGGGTTCGTCGGCTTCGAGCCGCGCCGGGCGGGGGCCCATTACGGCTCGTTCCCCCAGTTCCTGGCGGAACTCCGGATGACCGGTGCGGACGGCGCCGACACCTCGGTCGTCACCGACGGGACCTGGCGAACCGCCACCGGGGCGGTGCGGCACGCGGATCTGCTGATGGGCGAGTGCCACGACCTGCGCCACGCGCGTGACGGCTGGGAGCTGCCCGGTTTCGACGACTCCGGCTGGTCCCCCGCCCTGGTCACGGACACCGGCCACCGGCTGCTCGTGGCGTCCGTCGACGAGCCCGTGCGGGCGACGCGGGAGCTGCGCCCGCGCTCGGTCCGCCAGGTCTCGCCCGGTACCCATGTCGTCGACTTCGGCCAGAACATCGCCGGCCGGGTGCGGCTGAGGGTGGCCGGGCTCGCGGCCGGGAGCCGGGTGACGATCCGTCACGCGGAGGTCCTGGACGGGTCCGGACAGCTGTACACGGCGAATCTGCGCACCGCCGCCGCGACCGACGTGCTCGTCGGGGACGGGCGCGGGCCCGTCGTGTTCGAGCCGCGGTTCACGTACCACGGGTTCCGGTACGCCGGGATCAGCGGTCTGCCGGAGCTGTCGGAGGACGATGTCGTCGCCGTCGCCCTGCACAGCGACACCCCGTGGGCCGGGGAGTTCGACTGCTCGGACGCCGAGCTGCGGCGGCTCCACGACTGCGTGGCGTGGGGACAGCGCTCGAACTTCGTCAGCGTGCCCACGGACTGCCCGCAGCGCGACGAGCGGCTCGGCTGGCTGGCGGACGCGCAGGTGTTCCTGCCCACCGCCGCGCTCAACGCGGACGTCGCCGCGTTCTTCACCAAGTGGCTGCGCGACGTCGACGACGCCCGCGCCCCGGACGGCGGCTTCCCCAACGTCGCCCCGCGGCTCGTGGGGGTGGCCGACGAGGGTGCGCCCGGCTGGGGCGACGCGGGGGTGATCGTCCCGTGGCACCTCCACCGCGTCTACGACGATCCGCGCTTCCTCTCCCGGGCGCTGGACGGCATGTGCGCCTGGGTCGACCTGATCCGCCGTCACAACCCCGATCTGGTCTGGCGCCACCGGGTGGGCCCGCACTTCTCCGACTGGCTCGCCCCCGGCACTCCCACCCCGCGCGAGGTCATCGCCACGGCGTACTTCGCGCACAGCGCCCGGCTCACCGCGAAGGCCGCCGGTGTCCTCGGGCAGGAGGACACCGCCCGGCGGTACCACCGGCTGGCCGACGACGTCCGGCGCGTGTTCACCGAGCGCTTCGTCACCGTCGACGAGGCCGGGGCGGACGGCCCCCGGGTGCGCGTCGCCGGGGACACCCAGACCGGGTACCTCGTCGCGCTCGCCTTCGAGCTGCTGCCCGCCCCCCTGGCCGGGGCCGCCGCCGCCCGGCTCGCCGAACTCGTCGGTTCGGCCGGTCCCGCCCTGCTGACGGGCTTCCTCGGGGTCGCGCTCGCCGCCCCCGTCCTCGACGCCCACGGACACTCCGACCTCGCCCACGCCCTCCTGCTGCGCGACGAGGTGCCGTCGTGGCGCTTCCCCCTGCGGCACGGCGCCACCACGATCTGGGAACGCTGGGACGGGTGGACGCCCGACGCGGGGTTCCGCGCCCCTTCGATGAACTCCTTCAACCACTACGCGCTCGGCTCGATCGGCGAATGGCTCTACCGGGGGGTCGCGGGCCTGGACCAGGCGCCGGACTCCACGGGGTACCGGCGGCTGCTGATCCGGCCGCGGCCCGGCCCCCTCCGCCGCGCGAGCGCCCGCCACGAATCGGTCCGCGGCACCGTCGCGGTCTCCTGGGAGCGGGACGAAGAAAGGATCATCCTGTGCGTGCGGGTGCCGCCCGGCGCCACCGCCGATGTGTACGTGCCCACCACGGACCCCGGCTCGGTCCGCGAGTCGGGAGCGGTTCCGGGGGCCGGCGACCCCCATGTCGCACCGGTCGCGGCCGCCTCCGGCCAGGTGTTCCACCGCGTGTCCTCGGGCACGTACCGCTTCACCGCCGCCTACGCCCCGACGGGCGCTCCCCCCGGGGCGCCCGGCACGGTCCGGCCGTCGCCCCGCCCCGGCCGCGGCACGTCGAACCCGCCCATCCGTCAGCACGAGGAGGACACACCATGACGACGCGTTCCCATCCCCGGCCGGGCCGGGGCGCGGTCGGCCGCCGCGGCTTTCTCCGCATCGGCGGCGGGGCCGCGGCGCTCGCCGCGCTTCCCCCCGTCCTCACGGCCTGCTCCGGTTCGGACGGCGGCTCCGGGAAGCTGCGCGTCGTCGGCGTCGCCGACCAGCAGAAGCCGATGGAGGACATGGTCGCGCGCTACCGCACGTCCCACCCCGACACCTCGTTCGCCACCTCCTTCGCGCCCACGGACCAGGTCCAGACGGTGGTGCGCACCCAGCTCGCCGGCGGCAACGCCCCGGACGTGCACGTGCTCTATCCCGGCAGCGGCAGCGCCATGTCCATGGTCGAGCTGGCCAAGGCCGGACTGCTGGCCGATCTCAGCGGGCAGAGCTGGACCGAGGAGGTCCCGAAGAATTTCCACCCCGCCTACCGGCACGAGGGCAGGACCTACCTGTATTCGGCGGGCAGCAGCGTCATCGGTGCCATCCACAACAAGAAAGTCTTCGCCGACGCGAAGGTCGAACCGCCCCGGACCTGGAACGAACTCCTCGCCGTCTGCGCGAAATTGAAGGCGAAGGGCGTGATCCCGATCGCGCTCGGTGCCCAGACCCCCTGGGTGACCCAATTGATCACCTACGCGCTGGTCCCCAATGCCGTCTATGCGAAGAACCCCGGATTCGACGCCGAAATGGCCTCCGGCAAAGCGCATTTCCGCGGTTCGGGATGGGCCGAGGCGATGGGCAGGTACAAGGAGTTGCAGCGCCGGGGTTTCTTCAACGACAACCCCAACGGGACCACGTACGAACAGCAGACCTCGATGGTCGCCGGTGGCAGGGCGGCGATGGCCGTCCAGGTCTCCGCCGTGCTCGCCAACTTCCGCCAGGCCGCCCGCAACCCCGACGACCTCGGCATGTTCCCCTTCCCCGGCGGTGACGACGCCGGGAAGCTGTGGATCCCGGCGGGCATCGTCGTCGGGGTCGGGATCTCCGCGCGGTCCAGGAAATCGGCCGGGGCGAAGGCGTTCGTCGAGTTCCTCGGGAAGCAGGAGAACGTCGACCGCTGGGCGCAGTCCGTGGCCGCGATCCCGTTCAAGCGCGACTCCTCGACCAGAATCGATCCGGTCCTCAGCTCCTTCCTGCCCCTCATCGACGACAACCGCGCCGTCCCCTTCATGGACCAGAGCTGGCCCAACGCCGAGGTGCAGCCCGCCCACTTCGCCGCCGTGCAGGAACTGCTCGCGGACAAGACGGACGTCGACGGCGCGCTGGCCCGGATGGACGAGGCCTACGGGAAGGCACTGTGACGAGCACCTCCTCCGAGGAACGCGCGGTCGCCGGGAGGCGGCCGGGAGCGCGCCCCGGTCCCGGCCGCCCGGCCCGGCCCCGTGACCACACCCTCCCGCCCCGGCTCTTCGTCGTGCCCGCGCTCGTCGTCTACGCGGTCGTCGTCCTCTATCCGAGCCTCGCCGGAGTGATGTACGCCTTCACCGACTGGTCCGGCATCGGCGGTTTCTCCTTCACCGGCCCGGACAACTTCCGCGCCCTGCTCGACGACGACCGGGCCCTGGAGTCCGTCGGCAACACCCTGCTGCTGACCGTCGCCGTGGTCGTCGTCCAGAACGGCATCGGGCTGCTGCTCGCCCTCGGCGTCCATGCCCGCATCCGGTCCCGTGCCGTGCTGCGGCTGATCTTCTTCGCGCCCGCGGTGGTGAGCCCGGTCATGGTCGCGATCCTGTGGAAGTACATCTACAACCCCGACAACGGCGCCGGGCTCAACGGGGTCCTCGGCGCGATCGGGCTCGGCGGCCTGCGCCAGGACTGGCTCGGCGATCCCTCGCTCGCCCTGTGGTCGGTCGCCGCGATGGTCGTGTGGCAGTACGCGGGCTACTCCATGGTCGTCTTCCTGGCCGGGCTCCAGGGCGTGCCGGCCGAGCTGCACGAGGCGGCCCGCATCGACGGGGCGGGCCCCTGGCAGCGCTTCCGCTACGTCACCTGGCCCCTCCTGGCCCCGGCGCTGACGATCAACCTCATGCTGTCGACCATCGGCGGCCTCAAACTCTTCGACCAGGTGTACGCCGCCACGAACGGCGGCCCCGGCACCTCCAGCGAGACGCTGTCGACCGTGCTGTACAAGGAGGCGTTCGTCTACGGGAAGTTCGGGTACAGCACCGCGGTGGCCCTGGTACTCGCCCTGTTCGTGGCCGCGGTGTCCCTGGTACAGCTCCGCTACCTGCGCGCGAGGGAGGTCACCGCGTGAGCGTCGCAACGGCCCGTGGTCCGGTGGGAGAGCGGCTTCGCGGCGGTCGCGGACCACGTTTCGGGCGGTATGCCCTCGAACTGGTCATGATCGCCGTCGCGGTGGTCTTCCTCTTCCCGGTGTACGCCCTGCTCACCCTGGCGATGAAGGACCCCCGGCAGATCGCCGAGTCGCCCCTGGCACCGCCCTCGCCGCCCACCTTCGACAACTTCGGCGACGCCTGGTCCTCCGCGTCCCTGGGGCCCGCCCTGCTCAGCAGCACGGTCATCACCGCCGTCAGCCTGCTGCTCCTCGTCGTCCTCGGCTCCACGGGCGCCTACTACCTCGCGCGCCGGGCCCGCGGCATCGGCTACGGGCTCTACGTCCTGTTCCTGCTGGGCATCGTGCTGCCGTTCCAGCTCGGCATGATCCCGCTCTACAAACTCGTCGACGACCTGGGCTGGCTCGGCACGTACCACGGCATGGTGCTCTTCTACACCGGCATCCAGCTGCCGTTCACCGTGTTCCTGTACACGGGTTTCATCCGTGCGCTGCCGCAGGACTACGCCCAGGCCGCGCTGATCGACGGCTGCAACCACCGGCAGGCCTTCGCCCGGGTGGTCTTCCCCCTGCTGCGCCCCATCACCGGCACCGTGATCATCCTGAACGCCGTGTTCGTCTGGAACGACTTCTTCACCCCGCTGCTGTACCTGGGCGGTTCCGGCCGGGAGACCGTGCCGGTGGGCATCTTCGCCTTCGTCGGGCAGTACGTCTCCGACTACGGCCTCGTCTTCGCGGGGCTGGTGCTGGCCGCCCTGCCGATCCTGGTGGTCTTCGTGCTCCTCCAGCGCTATGTGATCAAGGGTTTCGCAGGCGGCCTCAAGGGGTGAGGACCTCCCATGGCACTTCCCGGACACCGGCCCCTCCCACCGGACGTGGCGGCGGCGTTCGCCGATCCCCCGCGCGCCTTCTCGCCCGTCGCCATCTGGTGGTGGAGCGGGGAGCGGCTCGAACGGTCCCGGCTGCGGGCCCAGCTGGAGCGTTTCACCGAGGGCGGGGTGCATCAGCTCGTCCTCCTCAACCTGGCGCCTTCGGGCCCGCTGTTCGGCTCCGACGCCGATGATCCGCCCTTCCTCTCCGACGCCTGGTGGGCGCTGCTCGACGGCGTGTGCGAGGACGCCCGCGAACTCGGTGTCGGGCTCTGGTTCTACGACCAGCTCGGCTTCTCCGGCGCCGATCTCCAGGCCCGTCTCGTCGACGAGCGGCCCGGGCGCGCCGGGCGCCGGCTCGACCGTACCCGCGCCGTGGTCGATTCCTCGGCCGCCCGGCCCGGGGAACTGCGCTGTCCCCCCGGCGCCCGGCCCCTGGCGGGCGGTGCCGAACCGGTCGACGGCGACGGCCGGGGCACCGGTCCCGCGGTGCGGGTCCCGGTGGCCGGCGGAATCGTGCGGGCACCCGGCCCCGGACGCTGGCGCCTGACCCTCCATCACCACGAGGCGCTCGGTTTCGACTACCTCGGGAAGGAGGCGTGCGCGGCGCTGCTGGACCGGGTGCACGGTGAGTTCGGGCGCCGCCTCGGCGACCGCCTCGGGACCGTCGTCGTCGGCTCCTTCCAGGACGAGCTGCCCGCCCTGCCCACCTGGTCCACCGGTTTCGCCGCGTCGTTCCTGCACCGCCACGGGTACGACGTCACGGCCCGGCTCGACGCCCTGTACGCCGACAGCACGGACCCGGACGCCCACCGGGTCCGCCGCGACTACCACGACACCCGTGCCGAGCTGGCCGAGGAGGCGTTCTTCCGGCCGCTGGCCGCCTGGCACGAGCGGCACGGCCTGCTCGTCGGCTGCGACCAGCAGGACCCCGCCCGTGCCGGGCACCCCGTCGGGGGCGTGCGGCTGTACGCCGACTACGCCCGTACCCACCGCTGGTTCTCGGCCCCCGGCTGCGACCATCACGGCGACGCCCGGGTCCACTCCTCGCTCGCCCACCTCTACGGCCGTCCCCGCACCTGGATCGAGGCGTTCCACTCCACCGGCTGGGGCGGGACGTTGGAGGAGACGTTCGACTGGCTGCTGCCGTGGCTGCGGGCCGGCGCGACGCTCTACAACCCGCACGCGGTCTACTACACGACCAAGGGCGGCTGGTGGGAGTGGGCGCCGCCGGCGACCGACTGGCGGCAGCCGTACTGGCGTCACCACCGGGTCCTCGCCGACGCGGTGGCCCGGCTGTGCGCGGCCCTGAGCACGGGCCGCCACCTGTGCGACGTCGCGGTCCTGCTGCCCACCGCCACGGCCCAGGCCGGCACCGCCCTGGACGGGGTCACGGAGGCGGCGGAGCACGCCCAGTCGGTGTATCTCGGCCTGGTCGGGGAGATGTCCTGGTTCCGCACCCGGCCGGGCCTCCTGGACCGGCTGGGGCTGGACGCCGACGTCGTCGACGACGCCTCCCTGGCCCGTGCCCGGCTCTCCCGGTCCCGCGACGGGGTGCGGCTGGAGGTGGCGGACGAGGCGTACGGCACGGTCCTGCTGCCCGCGTGCACCGTCGTCGAGCGGAAGACGGCGCACCGGCTCGTCGAGTTCGCCTCGGCCGGTGGTCGGTTGATCGCGCTCGGGGCGCTTCCCGAGCGTCTCGTCGGCCCGGGTCCGGCCGTCACGGCGGCCGAGCTGCGGGCCTGCTTCACGGACGGCCGGGCCGTGCACGTCCCGGCCGCTGACGACTCGGACGGTTCCCTCGCCGTCGCGCTGGCCGGGGCGGCCCCGGCCGTCCGCGCCCCGGTGCCCGCGCTCGCGCGCCGGGTGGACGGTGCCACGGTGGTGTTCCTGACCGCGGGCAGTCCCCGGGCGACCCGGGCGAGGGTCGCCGCCCCCGACGAGCGGGGCGCCGCGCTGGGCTGGCTGGACGCCCGCTACGACTTCGATCCCGGCCGCTACGCGCGAAGTGCCCGGGTGCGGGTGCGGGACGTGGCGGGGCCCGCGGTCCTGCTGGACCCGTTCGGCGGGGCGCCGCGGACTCTGCCGGCGGTGCCAGCGGACGGTGACGCCCGCGCCGTGGAGGTCGAGGTCCCCTTCGACAGGGGACCCGCGGCGCTGCTGGTCTTCCCGGCCGAGGGCGGGGGCCCGGCGGTGCCCGTGCCCCCGTCCGTCCCGGTCGCGTCCGGTGCGGGCCCGGCCGTCGTCACCGTCGAGATCCCCCCAGAAGCGGACTGGCGGATGACGCTCGTCCCGACCCTCGACAACACCTGGGGCGACTTCGCCCGCCCCGCGACGGGTCCGCCGGGCGCGGGGCCGGCGGTCACCGAGTGCCGGACCTTCGGGCACCGGGTGGAGGCGGCGGGCGAGGACGGAGTGCGGGACGGCTGGGCCGGGGCGGAAGGGGCCCGCGGGGCACGGACCACGGTGCACGCGACGTTCGGTCCGCGGGCGGTCGTCTCCCGCGGCGCCCCCGGGCGGGTCCGGTCGTCGGTCCTCGAATGGTCCGACTCGCTGGGCGTGCGCAAGGACCCGGTGCACCGCGCCGTACTGGGGCCGAAGGGGCACGTGCCCGAGGAGTTCGTGCACCTGGGCCACGCGGTCGCCGGGGAGCCGGTGCGGCTGCGCACGGTGCTGCACCTCGACGAGGACTTCGACGGGCACCTCGCGGTCGGGGCCGCGGCGGCGAAGAGCGTCCTGCTCGACGGGGCGCCCGTGCCCCTGGACGACCGGGGCCATCTCGCGACGGGCCGGGTGCGGGCGGCGGCCGGCCCCCGGCTGCTCTCCGTCGGTCTGGTCCCCGACCGGGACTGCGTGCTGCGGGCGCACCTGGCGCTCGTCCGCGACCCAGAACGTTACCGGCGCCCGGAGTGGATCCTCGCCCCCGGGGCGGTGAGCACGACGCTGCGCCTGCCGGTCCTCCCCGTCCGGGCCGTGGTCCAGCTGGCCTCCCGGGCGCCCTGCGCGCTGCGGGTGAACGGGCGGCTCGTGGGCAGGCAGGGCGGCTTCGACCCGTACGCCGAGCACGCGGTCCCGCGGGTGCGCCGGCACGACGTGACGGCGGCCCTGCGCCCCGGCGACAACGACATCACCGTGGAGACGTCCGGCGGCGGCGAGCGCGCGGTGCTCGTGGACGCGGTCCTCGACGACGGGGCCGGGGGCCGGACGGTGACGCTGCACAGCGACGCCACGTGGTGGACCGCAGGAGCCCGGGGGCGCGAGCCGGCCGCGGTGCGCCGCGAGCCGGTGGGCGACCCCGCGGCCCTGCATCTGCGCCGTCGCCCGCATCCGCTGCCGGGGGCCCGCTGGCTGGACCCGGACGCGGACGACGGCACGGTGGTGCCGGTCCGGTTCGCGGTTCCCGGCCGCCGGGCCGCCGTGGAGTGGCTGTGGTGTCTGCTGCCGCCCGGCGCGACCCGGCTGACGGTGCCGGTGCACGGCGGGGCCACGGTGTACGTGGACGGCGCCGAGTGCGCCGCCGAGGTGGGCGACGGCGGGGAGCGGGGGGTGCGCACCGTGACGGTCGAACTGCCGACCGACGGGCCGCACGGGCCGCGGACCGCGGCCCTGCGCCTTCGCACCCGCCCCGGCCGGGAGGGCGGTGCCGCGCTGGCCGGCCCGCTGCGCTGCACGGTCGGTCCCGGGCTGATCCGCCTGGGCGACTGGGAGACCCTGGGCCTGGCCGAGTACAGCGGCGGGGTGCGCTACAGCCGTGAGGTGACGGTGCCCGACGGGGCCGTCGGGGGGCGCGTCCTGCTCGACCTCGGGCGGGTCCGGGGGACGGCGGAGGTGTGGATCGACGGGGTGGCCGCCGGGGTGCGGGTGTGTTCCCCGTACGTGTTCGACCTGACGGGGCTGGCCGGTCCCGGCGTCCGTACCGTCGACATCACCGTGTTCGGGACGCTGGCGCCCCGGCTGGACGCGACGAGCCCGACGCATTTCGTCTTCCCCGGGCAGCGGGTGAGCGGGCTGTCGGGCCCCGTGCGGCTGCGGGTGGAAAGGATCTGACGGGGCGGCGGGTACCGGTGATCGGGCGCGCCGGCCGGTATCGGGGCGGTGGGCCGGTCCGGGCCCGGTGCGGGTATGGCGTGCGTCGGGGCGTGCGGGCACACTGGCGGTGTGTCGTACGACGAACTCCGGGCGGAGCCCCGGTGGCGGGCGACGGGGAACACGTCCTTCCCCGCCGCCGCCGAGGTCGGGGGCCGGTGGTGGGTGCTGCGGCTCAACTGTTTTCCCGATCACCCGCTCTGGACGCTGTTCGTGGACGGCGTCGGGCGCTTCGACACCGACGGCACCCCGCCCGCCTGGGGACGGCCCCTGACCCCGTCGGCGCCCCCGCTGGACGCGCGCACCGGAGCGGAACTGCTCGGTCCCCTCCTGGACTTCGCCGCGTACGGCAGCGAGGCCGGCGATCCCTGCGACAACCCGTTCTGCTGCGGCTGACCCGAGGCCGGAAACGGGCCGCGCCTTCTCGTCGGCCTGCGGCCGACCCACGGGGTGCGGCCCGGTCCGCCGGGCGGCTTCCGCCGCCGGTGGACCGGGCCGTTCACGGACGGGGCGGGGTCACGCCGGGTCGCCCGCTGTAACCGGGGGTCGCTTCGCCGCCCGCTCCTCGTCCCGGCTGCGGGTGAGGTCGCGGCCGAGGGTCTCCCGGGTGACCGCCACGGTGACCGTGGTGACCACGGCCGCCGCACAGAGGTAGAGGCTGACGGGCGTGGAGGAGCCGAATTCCCGGAGGAGTTCGACGGCGATGATCGGGGCGAGGGCCCCGGCGACGATGGAGGCGAGCTGGGAGCCCATGGAGGCGCCGGAGTAGCGGACCTTGGTGTCGAACATCTCGGAGATGAACGCGGCCTGCGGCCCGTACATCGCGCCGTGCAGCACCAGGCCGGCGGTGACGGCCAGGGTGATCACGGCGAACGACTCGGAGTCGACGAGGGCGAAGAAGGCGAACGCCCAGACGGCCATGCCCACGGAGCCGATCAGGGTGACCGGGCGGCGCCCGATCCGGTCGGACAGCGCGCCCCAGGCCGGGATGGTGACGAAGTGGATGGCGGAGCCGATCAGGACGGCGTTGAGCGCGGTGCTCTTGGGCAGTTCCAGGTGGGTGGTGACGTACACGAGCACGAAGGAGGTCAGGATGTAGTACGAGATGTTCTCGCCGAAGCGGACGCCGATGGCCGAGAGGACCTCGCGCCAGCTGCGCCGGAACACCTGGACGACGGGGGCCTGTTCCTTGACGCCCCGGGCGGCTTCCGCCTCCGCCCTGGCCTGTGCCTCCAGGAAGACCGGGGACTCCGAGACCGACACCCGGATCCACAGCCCGATCACCACGAGGAGCCCGGACAGCAGGAACGGGACGCGCCAGCCCCAGGACTGGAAGGCGGCTTCCGACTGGAACGAGGCCAGCAGCGCCAGGACCCCGGTGGCCAGGAGGTTTCCGCCGGGGGCGCCGCCCTGCGGCCAGGAGGCCCAGAAACCGCGGTGCTTGTCCCCGCCGTGCTCGGAGACGATCAGCACGGCGCCGCCCCACTCGCCGCCCAGGGCGAAGCCCTGCACCAGCCGGAGCACGGTCAGCAGGATCGGCGCCCCGACGCCGAGGGTCTCGTAGGTGGGCAGCAGGCCCATGGCGAAGGTCGAGCCGCCCATCATCAGGAGGCTGACGACCAGCAGCTTCTTGCGGCCGATCTTGTCGCCGAAGTGGCCGAAGACGATGCCGCCCAGCGGCCGGGCCAGGAATCCGATCGCGTAGGTGACGAAGGCGATCAGGGTGCCCACCAGCGGGTCGGCGGAGGGGAAGAACAGCGTGTTGAACACCAGAGCGGCGGCCGAGCCGTACAGGAAGAAGTCGTACCACTCGATGGTGGTGCCGATCAGGCTCGCGGCGACGATGCGGCCGATGCCGCCTCTCGGCCTGGGGGTGTCAGACATGGATTCACCGGGTTTCACGAGTGGGGACGGGAGGGCGTGGTGCGGGGTGGTGCGGGACGGGCGGAGTGGTTCAGCCGGCGGTCCAGCCGCCGTCGAGCGGCAGGGAGGCCCCGGTGAGGCAGCTCGTGTGGGGGCCGCACAGCCACAGGACGGCGGCGGCGACCTCCTCGGACTCCAGGAGCCGCTTGACCGGTGAGCGGGCCAGCATGACGTCGGAGAGCACGTCGTCCTCGCTGATGCCGTGCGCGGCGGCCTGGTCCCGGATCTGGCCCTCCACGAGCGGGGTGCGGACGTACCCGGGGTTGACGCAGTTGCTGGTGACGCCGTGGGGGGCGCCCTCGATCGCGGCGACCTTGCTCAGCCCCTCCAGGCCGTGCTTGGCCGCGACGTAGGCGGACTTGTAGGCGCTGGCCCGCAGCCCGTGGACGCTGGAGATGTTGACGATCCGGCCCCAGCCCTGTCCGTACATGTGCGGCAGGACCCGCCGCATGAGCAGGAACGGGGCGGTGACCATCACCTTCTGGATCAGTTCGAAGCGCTCCACCGGGAACTCCGTGAGCGGGGCCACGTGCTGCAGACCGGCGTTGTTGACCAGGATGTCGACCTCTGCGGGGAGGAGGCCGACGGCGGCCCGGTCCGCGAGGTCGGCCACGTGGACCGGGCCGCCGGTGATCTCCGCCACCGCACCGGCCGCCGCCGCGTCCCGGTCGACCACGTGCACGGTGGCTCCCGCCTGTGCCAGGGCGAGCACACAGGCCCGGCCGATGCCGCTGCCGCCGCCGGTCACGAGGGCCGTGCGTCCGTTCAGGTCGACCGCGGCGGGCGGCAGCGGAGCCGGGGTGGGAAATGTGTTCGTCATGGCCGGAAACAGTAAGGAGCGCTCCGGGTTCGTCCCATGTGGTGGACCGCCATAAAGCGATGGTCTTTGGTGGCCTCCTCCGCCACAGCCCGGCCGGATGCGGTTCGCGAGGTGGCGCCGTCCGCCGGTTCCGTCCTTCCCGCGGATCGACGACGGCCGGATCGCGAGGGGCGATCCGGCCGGGCCGGGGCGGTGGCGGTGCGGTGGTGCCGGTCAGGTGCGGGGTACGGGCCGGTCGCTTCCCCGTCCGCCGAGGGGGCAGCTGTTGACGAGGGCCGTGGCGTCCGCCCCGGCGGGCTGTGCCACGGTCCGGGAGGCGGGGGGCCGCCGTCCCTCGGTGAGCCAGCCCTCCAGCGCGGTGAACGCCGAGCGGTGGCAGGGGGTCAGCGGCCGCAGCCGGTCGGGGAACACGTCGAACAGGGAGTCGGTGTGGGTGCCGCCCTCGATGCGGTAGTAGCGGTGCAGGGAACCGCGGCCCGCCTCCTTCACCATGCGGGCGTAGACGTCCGAGTCCCGGCTGATCGGCAGCAGGACGTCGAGGGTGCCGTGCACGGTGATCAGCGGTTTGCCGATGCGCCCGGTGAGCCCGATCTTCCGCACGGCCCGGTGCACCTCCTCGGGGCGCGCCGAGTAGTCGTAGTCGGCGTCACAGGCCGGTGTTCCCGGCGCGCAGTACGGGGTGCCCGCTTCGAGTGCCCCGTCGAATTCCGGGTCGACCTCCTCGCGGTAGATGCGCTGCGTCAGGTCCCAGTAGACCTGGTGGTGGTACGGCCAGAGGAACTCCGAGCCCGCCGGGTAGCCGGCGGCGTGCAGGGCGTCCCGGGCCGCCCCGGCACCCTCTCCCCCGGCCGCGTACACCGGGTAGTGGCGCATCGCCTCGGGCAGGAAGTCCAGCAGCGTGGGCCCGTCGGAGCGCCACAGGGTGCCTTCCCAGTCGACTCCCCCGTCGTAGAGCTCGGGGTGGTTCTCCAGCTGCCAGCGCACCAGGTAGCCGGCGTTCGACAGCCCGGTCACCAGGGTGCGGGCCGGCGGCCGGTGGTAGCGCTGGGCGACCGTGGCGCGGGCGGCCCGGGTGAGCTGGGTGAGCCGGTCGTTCCACTCGGCCACGGCGTCGCCCGGCGCCTTTCCGTCCCGGTGGAACGCGAGGCCGGTGTTGCCCTTGTCCGTGGCGGCGTAGGCGTAGCCGCGGGAGAGCACCCAGTCGGCGATGGCCCGGTCGTTGGCGTACTGCTCGCGGTTGCCGGGGGTGCCGGCCACGACGAGGCCGCCGTTCCACCTGTCGGGCAGCCGGATGACGAACTGGGCGTCGTGCTTCCAGCCGTGGTTGGTGTTGGTGGTGGAGGTGTCGGGGAAGTACCCGTCGATCTGCGTGCCGGGCACTCCGGTGGGCACGGGCAGGTCCTTCGGGGTCAGCCCGGCCCAGTCGGCCTCGTCGGTGTGTCCCGAGGCGACGGTCCCGGCCGTGGTCAACTCGTCGAGGCAGGCGGTCTGCTGGCGCTCGGCGCCGGGGACCCGCAGGTGTGCGGCGTTCGCACAGCGGTCGGCGCGGTGGCCGGTGTCGGCCGTCGCCGCCGAGGGGGTGAACGCGAGGGCGGCCAGGGCGAGTACGGCCGGGGCGCCCCGTGTCCAGAAGCGGGGCGGGGAGTCGGTGGAGCGGCGCATCGGGCTGCCTCCGGGGTCGTGTGGTCGGACGCGCGGAGGCTATGCCGCCGGTTCGGCCGGTTCCATGGGTCCGGGAACCACCGTCGGGCTCCCGGCAATGGTGCGGGCCGCCACCCCGGGCCGGGCGGAAGGGCCGGAGAGGGGCATGTGACGCCCCGTCATGAACCTGGACGAGGGTACGGGTGGAAGCCGCCGCCCGTACCGCCGTCCTACACGCCCGTTCGGGGGCGCGACCATGGATGGCCGTCACACAGGGGGTCCGCCAAGCCTGGCTGCCGAGCCCATGCCGGCCCCGGCGCGGGCGCCCCGATGATGGGCGCCACGCCGACGGGCGGCCCCGCCCGGTACCGGCCCGGAGAACGTACTCGTCGTCCCAGGAGGCAGTCCACATGCGACAGCCGAACCCCCCGAACCGCTCTGCGGGAAACCGCCGCGCGAGAGGTGTCCGCCGCCTGCTCACGGTCGCGGCGGGCGCCCTCGCCCTCGCCGCGGGTCTGCTGACCGTCGCCCCGCGGGCGTCCGCCGCCGGCCTCACCGAGATCACCGGTTTCGGCACCGATCCCGGCAACCTCTCCATGTACGCGTACGCGCCCGACGGGCTGCCGGCCAAGGCGCCCGTCGTGGTCGCCCTGCACGGCTGCACCCAGAGCGCGAACGACTACTACGCCCACTCGGGCTGGCCCGAGTTCGCCGACCGCTACGGCTTCTCGCTGGTCTTCCCGCAGACGAGCGGCGCCAACAACGCCAACTCCTGCTTCAACTGGTTCGAACCGGGCGACAGCACGCGCGGACAGGGCGAGGCGCTGTCGATCAAGCAGATGGTCGACGAGGCCGTCGCCCGGTACGACGGCGACCCCGGCCGGGTGTACATCACCGGCCTGTCGGCGGGCGGCGGCATGACCGCGAACATGCTCGCCGCGTACCCCGACGTCTTCGCGGCGGGGTCCATCGCCTCCGGTCTGCCGGCGCACTGCGCGAACAGCGTGGCCGCGGCCTACACCTGCATGTACGCCCCGGCCGACAGGACCCCCGGCCAGTGGGGCGATCTCGTGCGGTCCGCCGCCCCCGCCGGGACCACCTCCTGGCCCCGGGTGGCGATCTGGCAGGGCACCGCCGACACCACCGTCCGGCCCGCCAACGCCGCCGAACTGCGCGACCAGTGGACCGACGTCTGGGGCATCGGGCAGACGCCCTCCCGCACCGAGGAGCTGGCCGGGGGCACCACGCTGAGCGTCTACGAGGACGCCTCCGGCGCACCCGCGGTCGAGGTCTACTCGGTCGCTGGCATGGCCCACGGGCTCGCGGTCGACCCCGGCAGCGGCGCCGAGCAGTGCGGCACCACCGGCACGTACTACCTCGACACCATCTGTTCCAGCTACCGCACCGCCCGGTTCTGGGGGCTGGACGGCGGCGGGACCCCGGGGACGCTGCCGGCCCCCACCGGGGTGACCGTCACCGGCACCACCGACACCACCGCCGCCCTGAGCTGGCACGCGGTCACCGGCGCGGCCTCGTACGACATCCACCGCGACGGCACGAAGGTGGGCACCGCCACGGCGACCGGCTACACCGACACCGGTCTGGCCACCGGCACGGCGTACCGCTACACCGTGGCCGCGGTCGACTCCTCGGGCGCGCGGGGCGCGGCCTCCGCCGCGGTGACCGCGACCACCACCGGGTTCACGCCCACGTGCCACACGGCGGACAACTACGCGCACACCGTCGCCGGACGCGCCCGCCACAGCGGCGGATACACCTACGCCCTGGGGTCCGGCCAGTCCATGGGGCTGTGGAACACCTCCGTCCGGCACACCCTCGAACAGACCTCGCCCGGCCACTACGTGATCGCCGACTCCGGCTGCCCCGCCTGACCCCCGACCGCGGCCCCGGGCTGGTTCCACCCCGGGGCCGCGGTCGGAACCATCGCCTCCGCCACACCCCTCGACCCGTGGTTCCCACACACCCCTCCCCGGAGCGAAGTGTGCTCGGCACCCATGGTCGCGCCCGGCGCGCCTTCCTAGGCTCACTGCCCGTCGGCTGTACTGGCACCGGCTCCGACCTGCGAGGTCATCCCGGTTGCCCGAGGGAAAGGGAGCGTATGGGTCTGGACAAGACAGTCGCGAGCGCGATGGAGGCGGTGGCCGACATCCCCGACGGGGCCTCGCTCGCCGTGGGCGGCTTCGGTCTGTGCGGCATACCGGGCACGCTGATCGACGCCCTCCGGCGCCGTGAGGTGGGCGGCCTCCACATCGTCTCGAACAACTGCGGTGTCGACGACTGGGGTCTCGGCATCCTGCTCGCCGGCGGGCAGATCTCCCGGATGACGAGTTCGTACGTCGGGGAGAACAAGGAATTCGCCCGCCAGTACCTGAGCGGGGAGCTGGAGGTCGAACTCGTGCCGCAGGGAACGCTGGCGGAGCGACTGCGGGCCGGCGGCGCCGGCATCCCCGCCTTCTACACTCCGGCGGGCACCGGCACCCAGGTCGGCGAGGGCGGGCTGCCCTGGCGGCACGCCGCCGACGGATCGGTCGCCGTGGCCTCGCCCGCCAAGGAGACCCGGGAGTTCGACGGGCGCCCCCACCTGCTCGAACACGGCATCATCACCGACTTCGCGCTGGTCCGCGCCGAGGTCGGCGACCGGCACGGGAACCTCGTGTTCCACTCGTCCGCGCGCAACTTCAACCCGCTGGCCGCCATGGCGGGCCGGATCACCGTCGCCGAGGTGGACCGGCTCGTCGAACCCGGCGAGCTCGACCCGGACGAGATCCACCTCCCCGGCGTCTTCGTCCGGCGCGTGGTCCGTGTGGACTCCGGCGACCCCGCGGCCGAGCGGCGCGTCGAACGCCGTACCGTCCGGCGGGAAGGCGGTGTCTGACATGGCCCTCACCCGTGAGCAGATGGCGGCCCGGGCCGCCCGGGAACTGACCGACGGCAGCTACGTCAACCTCGGCATCGGCCTTCCCACGCTCGTCCCCAATCACCTGCCGCCCGGCATCGAGGTGGTGCTGCAGTCCGAGAACGGCATTCTGGGCGTGGGCCCGTACCCGGCCGAGGACGAGCTCGACGCCGACCTCATCAACGCCGGCAAGGAGACCGTCACCACCCTGCCCGGCGCGTCCTTCTTCGACTCCGCGCTGTCCTTCGGCATGATCCGCGGCGGCCACATCGACGCGGCCGTGCTGGGCGCCATGCAGGTCTCCGCCTCGGGCGACCTCGCCAACTGGATGATCCCCGGCAAGATGGTCAAGGGCATGGGCGGTGCCATGGACCTGGTGCACGGCGCGGGCCGGGTCATCGTCCTCATGGAGCACACCGCCAAGGACGGCAGTCCGAAGCTCGTGCCCGAATGCACCCTGCCGCTCACCGGCCGGGCCGTCGTGCAGCGGGTGATCACCGACCTCGCGGTCGTCGACGTCACCCCGGACGGCTTCGTCCTGGCCGAGCTGGCTCCCGGTGTCACCGTCGAGGAGGTCAGGGCCGCCACGGCGGCGGACCTGACCGTGCCGGACGGCTTCGGCGCCGTTCCGGTGAGCTGAGCGGGGCTCCTACGCGCGCTCCGGCCGGTCGCCGCCGGGCTCCGGCCGGTCCCCCCGGGGCCGCGGGCCCGGCGGCGCTCCCGTGCCGCCGTCCGTCCGAACGCGTTTGGCCGGGGCGTCAGTTGTACCGGGACCGCCTTCCCGGGAGGCGTTCACCGTCCTGGCAGAATGCAGCCCTGGAGCCGACCGGAGCTAGGAGCCGCCCTGTGTTCTACTACGTGCTCAAATACGTCGTCCTCGGACCACTTCTGCGGTTGTTCTTCCGCCCCAGGATCGAGGGCCTGGAGCACGTTCCGGAGGACGGCGCGGCCATCATCGCCGGCAACCACCTGTCGTTCTCCGACCACTTCCTGATGCCCGCGATGCTCGGACGGCGCATCACCTTCCTCGCCAAGGCGGAGTACTTCACCGGGCCGGGCCTGAAGGGACGGCTGACCGCCGCCTTCTTCCACAGCATCGGGCAGATCCCGGTGGACCGTTCGGGGAAGGAGGCGGGGCAGGCCGCGATCCGGGAAGGGCTCAAGGTGCTGGGCCGGGGCGAGCTGCTGGGCATCTACCCGGAGGGCACCCGTTCGCACGACGGCCGGCTCTACAAGGGCAAGGTGGGCGTGGCCGTCATGGCGATCAGGGCTCAGGTGCCGGTGGTGCCGTGCGCGATGGTGGGGACCTTCGAGATCCAGCCGCCCGGCCAGACCATCCCGCGCATCAAGCGGGTCACCATCCGCTTCGGCGAGCCGCTGGACTTCTCCCGCTACGCGGGCCTGGAGAACCAGAAGGCGGCGGTCCGGGCCGTCACCGACGAGATCATGTACGCGATCCTGGGACTTTCCGGACAGGAGTACGTCGACGAGTACGCGGCCAAGGTGAAGGCGGCGCAGGCCGAACAGACCGGCCCGTCGGAAAAGTTCCCGAAACTGCGACGCCGACGGCGGATCCGCGCTCGGTGAACCCCGCTGTCCCGGGTCGCGGTCCCGGCCTAGCGTCCTTGCCATGGTCAAGGGAAACGCATGGGTTCTGGGAGCGACGGGACAGATCGGACGGGTGGCCGTACGGGCGCTCGTCGAGGACGGCTGGGAGGTGACGGCCGCCTCGCGCGGCGGCGGCAGGGACGACCGGTGGGACGACGCGGTGCGCACGGTCGCGCTCGACCGCAACGAGGAGGGGGCGCTCGCGGCGGCGCTGGGCGACGGCTGCGACGTACTGGTCGACATGGTGGCGTACGGCGCGGACCACGCCGGGCAGTTGACCGGTCTCGCCGACCGGATCGGTTCGGCGGTGGTCGTCTCCAGCGGTGCGGTGTACGAGGACGACCGGGGCCGCAGCTTCGACACGCAGGAAGAGCCCGACGGCGCCCCGTGCTACCCCGTGCCGATCCCGGAGTCGCAGCGCACCGTGGAGCCGGGGGACGCGACGTACGGGACGCGGAAGATCCGGCTGGAGCGGGATCTGCTGGCGGCCGGGGAGGCGCTGCCGGTGACGTTGCTGCGGGCCGGGGCGATCCACGGACCGTACTGCCGCTCGCCGCGCGAACTGTATTTCGTGAAGCGGCTGCTGGACGGCCGGGAGCGGCGGGTGCTCGCCTTCGGCGGGCGGTCGCGCTTCCACCCGGTCCACGTGTCCAATCTGGCGGAGCTGATCCGGCTCGCCGCCCTGCGGCCCGGTTCGCGGGTGCTCAACGCCGGGGACCCGCAGGCGCCGACGGTCTTCGAGATCGGTACGGCGATCGACGCCGTGCTCGGCCGGAGCACCGAGACGGTGCTGATGGAGGGTGCGCCCGGGGAGGAAGGGGTCGGCGTGACGCCGTGGAGCTCCGCCCATCCCATCGTGTACGACATGACGGCCGCCGAGCGGGAGCTCGGGTACCGGCCGGTGACGGACTACGTGGAGTCGTTGCCGGAGACGGTCGAGTGGCTCGCCGCGCGGCTGGCGGAGGGGGACTGGACGGAGGTGTTCCCCGCCATGGTGCGGGCCTACGGCAGGAAGCTGTTCGACTACGCGCCGGAGGACGCCTGGCTGGAGGCGTACGACCGGAAGGCGTGAGGGGGCACTGGGCGCGGGGGGGGGGGGGGGGGGGGGGGGGGGGGGGGGGGGGGCGCGCGGCGGCCGGGGCGCGCGGGGGGGGGGGGCCCCCCCCCCGGGCCGCCCCCCCCCCCCCCCCCCACCCACCCCAGC
>NZ_JBIAQQ010000019.1:170676-187900 GCF_042889165.1 Streptomyces sp. NPDC002669
CGGGGCTGAGACCCCGGTCCCGGGGGGGGGGGGGGGGGGGGGGGCGCCCGCCGGGCGGGGGGGGGGGGGGGGGGGGGGGGGGGGGGGCGCGCCCGGGGCCCCGCCCCCCCCCGCGCCGGTGTCCGCGGCCCGTTACGGCTTCGGCGTGGCGTGCGGGGCGCACGTCACGTCGCGGCTGTCGGTCCGGCCGGTGAGCAGGTAGGTGTCCACCCGCTCGTTGACGCAGGGGTTGGTGATGCCGGTGACACCGTGCGAACCGGCGTCCCGCTCGGTGATGAGCCGCGAGCCCTTGAAGCGCTGGTGCAGTTCGACGGCGCCCTCGTACGGGGTGGCGGCGTCGCGCTCGGACTGGACGATCAGCACCGGCGGCAGGCCCTTGCGGGTCTTCACGTTCAGCGGGGTCTGCTGCTTGGCGCCCCAGGTGGCACAGGGCAGGTTCATCCAGGCGTTGGCCCAGGTCATGAACGGGTAGTCCTTGTGCAGCCGGGTGTTGTCACGGTCCCAGGTGCGCCAGTCGGTGGGCCACTTGGCGTCCGCGCACTCGACCGCGGTGTACACGGCGTTGCCGTTCTCCGAGGAGATGTTCCCCGCGATGTCCGACATGTCCGGGCCGGCGGCGTCGATCAGGGCCTGGGTGTTTCCGCTGCGGTAGTTGCTCCAGGTGCGGGCGATGGAGACCCAGGTGGAGTCGTAGTAGGGCGCCCGCTGGAAGAAGCCGATGAGTT
This sequence comes from Streptomyces sp. NPDC002669, assembly GCF_042889165.1. NCBI lineage: Bacteria > Bacillati > Actinomycetota > Actinomycetes > Kitasatosporales > Streptomycetaceae > Streptomyces > Streptomyces sp. NPDC002669. Next base: position 171,402 of record NZ_JBIAQQ010000019.1, read on the forward strand.
CGGCGGGGCCGACGACGCCGCCGATCGGGTTCTTCTTGGCCTCGGCGCGCAGCTTCAGCCACTCCTGCTCGACCTTCTCGGGGGTGTCGCCGATGTGGAAGGCGGCGTCGTTGCGGGCGACCCATGCCTTCCAGTCGTCCCAGCGCTGCTGGAAGGCGATGTCCTGGTTGAGGTTGGCCCGGTACCAGATGTTGTCCTTCGCCGGGTTGACGACGCTGTCGACGACCATGCGACGGACGTGGTCCGGGAAGAGCGTGCCGTAGACCGCGCCCAGGTAGGTGCCGTAGGAGACGCCCAGGAAGTTGAGCTTCTTCTCGCCGAGCGCGGCACGGATGACGTCCATGTCGCGTGCGGAGTTGGGGGTGGTCATGTGCGGCAGCATGTCGCCGCTGCGTTCGGCGCAGCCGGCCGCGTACTCGGCGGCGAGCTTGCGCTGGGCGAGCTTGTCGGCCTCGGAGTCGGGTACGGGGTCGGCCTTGGGGGCGCTGACGTACTCCTGCGGGTCGACGCAGGAGATCGGCGCGGAGTGGCCGACGCCCCGCGGGTCGAAGCCGACGAAGTCGTATGCCTTCGCGGCGTTCGCCCAGATCGGGTTCTTGGTGACGACGCGCTTGGGGAACGCCATGCCCGACCCGCCGGGGCCGCCCGGGTTGTAGAGCAGCGCTCCCTGGCGCTCGTCGGGGGTGCCGGTGCTGACGTGCCGGTCGACGGCTATTCGGATCTTCTTGCCGTCGGGCCTGGCGTAGTCGAGCGGCACGGTCACCCAGCCGCACTGGATGGGTGAGGCGATGCCCCAGTCGGCCGGGCAGTCCGTCCAGTCGATGCCTGCCCTGGCGGCCCGTGCTGCGGCGAGTTCGACGCCACGGGCCTCGGAACCACGGTGGTGGCGGCTCTCGGCAGTGGCAGCGGGCGCGGACATCACGCCCGCCACGAGTGTGCCCACGATCAGGGCGCCGGCCGGGCCGAGCACTGCGGTGCGTCTCAAGTGGAACCCCCATCGGGTCCGAAGCGCCGCCGGTGGCGGCGCGTTTCGTTCGGGACCTTTCGCGGATCCTGTCTCCTGTGGGGTTCCTGAGAACAGATCACACATCCACTTCTTTACCGAATCGATAGCCGGACACCGGTGTCCCGCTGACCGGATTTCAGCCCCTGGTCACCCTGTGTGCGTCCGGTTCCTCGTCGTACGCGTCCAGTGCCTCGTCCAGGACCCGGCGCAGCAGGCGGGCGTCGGGTGCGGTGGCGGTGACGAGCACGGCGGGGCCGGCCAGCGGAGCGAGTACGGCCGTCGGTCCCAGCAGCCGTGTTTCGGGGCGGCGTTCGGCGAACGCCGGGTCCACCAGGAGGAGTTGTCCGACGGCCCGGTGGCCGCCGAGGACCGCCGGGCCGTCCCAGCCGCCGGGCGCGCCCGGCCCGTACGACGTCTCCTGGTCGAGCAGCGGGCGGCCGTCGCGGTGCACGGTGATGCGGCTGGTGAGGGTGCCGGGTTCCTCGGCGTGCCGGCCGAGCACCTGTTCCTCGCGCAGCACCAGCCGCGCGGTGGGGGCGAGCCGGATCCGGGTGTGCGTGCGCAGCACGCTGCCGCGCACCGAGACGAGCTGTTCCGGGAGCCAGCGCAGTTCGGCCCCCTCCCCCACGGTCAACTCGATGGTGTACGAGGCGGGTTCGGCGCTCCTTCCGGGCAGGGCGACGGTCGCCGCCGCGGCGTCGACGGTGAGCCGGGCGCCGTCCTGCACCCCTGCCTCGATGGCGAGCCGGTCGCCGCCGAGCGGTGCGCTCATGGCTCCGACGACGGTGACCCGGGCGCCGTGGCCGTTGCCGGCCCGGGTGCGGCGCAGTGCCAGCGGCCCGGCGCTCTCCAGCACGGGGAGCGAGGTGCCACCGCCCCGGCCGTCGGGGGCCGCGACGATCCGGGCGGTGGCCCGGACGCTCATGCCGTCCAGGCGGCGAGCCGCCCGCGCACCCAGTCGGCGACGGGGCCGACGCCCTCCCCGGTGGTGAGCGAGGTGAGGACCACGGGGAGCGGTCCGCGCTGCTGCGCGGCGTCGCGGGTCATCCGGCCGAGGTCCGAACCGACGTGGGGGGCGAGGTCGGTCTTGTTGATGACGAGCAGGTCGGCGGTGGTGATGCCGGGGCCGCCCTTGCGGGGGATGTCGTCGCCGCCGGCCACGTCGATGACGAAGACCTGGGCGTCGACGAGTCCCCTGGAGAAGGTGGCGGTGAGGTTGTCGCCGCCGGACTCGACCAGGATCAGATCGAGCGGTCCGACGGTGTCCTCCAGGTCCTCGACGGCTTCGAGGTTGGCGGAGATGTCGTCGCGGATGGCGGTGTGGGGGCAGGCGCCGGTCTCGACGGCCTGGATGCGCTCGGGCGGCAGGACGGCCTCGCGGAGCAGGAATTCGGCGTCCTCGCGGGTGTAGATGTCGTTGGTGACGACGGCGATGGAGTACCGGTCGCGCAGGGTGCGGCAGAGGGCGGCGACGGTGGCCGTCTTGCCGGAGCCGACCGGCCCGCCGAGGCCGATCCTGAGGGCCCGGCGGGTGCCGTCGGGGCGGGTGGCGTCGGCGCTCACGGCGGCGGGGCCGCGGGACGCGTGGTCGAGGTGCATGGGTTCGGCTCCTGGTCCGTGCGGTGCGGGGTCACGAGGCGAACAGGCGGCCCCGGCGGGCCGCGTGCGCCTCGGCGGTGATGTCGAGGAGGGGGGCGGAGGCCGCGGGCAGTCCGTCGACGGTTCCGTGCGCCGCGGCGGCGGCCCGTTCGGCGATCCGGTCGATTTCGGGTGCGAGCCGGGCGAGGACGGCGGTGGCCTCGAAGGGATCGAGGGAGAGCAGCCGGACCACGGCGGTGGCGGGGCCGCCGACGGATTCGTACGCCGCCGCGTACGCGGCGTCCAGCGGTGCGAGACCGGCCGACCGGGCGGTCAGGCCCAGCACCACCGGTTGATGGGCGCCGCGCGGCCGGGCCGCGGCGAGCGCGTCGAGTTCGGGGCCGGGCCAGGTGGCGCGGGCCGCCCGCATCAGTTGCCGGCCGAGTCTGCGGGCGACGGCGCGCAGTGCGGGCGAGGGGGTGCGGGCGTCGGCGGCCTCGTCGAGGGCGAGCGGGTCGTGGCCGTGGGCGGCCGCCGCGGCGAGTGCGGCGGCCGTGAGCCCGGTGGTGTGCAGCCGGCCCCGGCAGAACGCGGCGAGGTCCCCGGCGTCGCGGACGCGTCCCTGTTCCACGGCCGCCTCGGCACCACCGGAGTGGGCGTGGCCCCCGGCGGGGAAGCGGCCGTCGGCGAGGACGAGCAGGGCTGCCCGGCTCATCGCCCGGTCCGCTTCACCGGCCGCGAACACGCGGTCCGTGCCATCGGCCACGCGGTCCGTGCCATCGGTCGCACGTTCCGTATCGTCGGTCGCACGTTTCGCATCAGAGGTATCGGAAGCATCAGAAGAGGAAGTAGCGCTGGGCCATGGGCAGTTCGGCGGCCGGTTCCGGTTCGACCGGCTCGCCGTCGATCGTCACGGCGAAGCTGTCGGGGTCGACGTGGACCCGTGGCAGCGCGTCGTTCTCCCGCATGTCGGCCTTGGTGACGCCACGCGTGCCGGTGATGGGCACGAACCGCTTCCCGAGCCCGAGGCGCTCGGGCAGGCCGTCCTCGACGGCCGCGCCCGCCACGAAGTTGAGGGAGTTGGCCGCGGGGGAACGGCCCACCGCGCCGAACATCGGCCGGGGCAGCATCGGTTGCGGCGTCGGGATGGAGGCGTTGGCGTCGCCCATCTGCGCGTACGCGATCTGGCCGCCCTTGATGACCAGGTGCGGCTTCACCCCGAAGAACGCCGGCTCCCACAGCACCAGGTCGGCGAGCTTGCCCGTCTCCACCGAGCCGGTCTCCCGGTCGAGTCCCTGGGCGACGGCCGGGTTGATGGTGTATTTGGCGACATAACGACGCACCCGGTGGTTGTCGGCCCGCCCGTCGCCGGGCAGTGCGCCGCGGCGCTTCTTCATCACGTGGGCGGTCTGCCAGGTGCGCAGGACGACTTCACCGATGCGCCCCATGGCCTGGGAGTCCGAGGAGATGATCGAGATGGCACCGAGGTCGTGAAGGATGTCCTCGGCCGCGATCGTCGAGGGCCGGATGCGTGATTCGGCGAAGGCCAGGTCCTCCGGCACGGCCGGGTTGAGGTGGTGGCAGACCATCAGCATGTCGAGGTGTTCCTCGATGGTGTTGACGGTGTGCGGCCGGGTCGGGTTGGTGGAGCTGGGCAGGACGTACGGCTCCGAGACGACGCCGATGATGTCCGGGGCGTGGCCGCCGCCCGCGCCCTCGGTGTGGTAGGCGTGGATGGTGCGCCCGGCGACGGCGGCGAGGGTGTCGGCGACGAACCCGGCCTCGTTGAGGGTGTCGGTGTGGATGGCGAGCTGGGCGCCCGTCTCCTCGCAGACGCCCAGGCAGGCGTCGATGACGGCGGGGGTGGCGCCCCAGTCCTCGTGGATCTTGAATCCGAGCGCCCCGGCCCGCAGTTGGGAGTGCATGGCCTCGCGCGACATGGTGTTGCCCTTGCCGAGCAGACCTATGTTGACGGGGTACGCGTCCAGCGCCTCGAACATCCGGGCGAGGTGCCACGGGCCCGGTGTGACGGTGGTGGCCCTGGTGCCCTCGGCCGGTCCGGTGCCGCCGCCGACCAGGGTGGTGATCCCGGCGGAGAGCGCCTGGTCGACCAGGGTCGGCGAGATGAAGTGGACATGGGCGTCGATGGCGCCCGCGGTGAGGATCCGGCCGTTGCCCGCGACGATCTCGGTCTCGGGGCCGATGACCAGGTCGGGGTGGACGCCGTCCATGGTGTCCGGGTTGCCGGCCTTGCCGATCCCGGTGATCCGGCCGTCGCGGATGCCGACGTCCGCCTTGACCACGCCCCAGTGGTCGATGATCACGGCTCCGGTGACGACGGTGTCCGGGGCGCCCTCGGCACGGGTGGTGCGGGCCTGGCCCATCGATTCGCGGATCACCTTGCCACCGCCGAACACCGCCTCGTCCCCGGCGAGTCCGGGCCCGCCCGAGCGGTCCTCCTCGATCTCCACGAGCAGATCGGTGTCGGCGAGCCGGATGCGGTCGCCGGTCGTCGGCCCGAACAGGTCGGCGTATCGGGCACGGTCGAGCTCAGCCATCGAGGGCACCTCCGGTCCCGCCGCGCAGGCCGGGGACGATGCGCCGGCCCGCGAGGGGGACGAGTTCGACATCGACGGGCACGCCGGGTTCGAAGCGCACGGCGGTTCCGGCGGGGATGTTCAGCCGCAGGCCGTGGGCGGCCGAACGGTCGAAGCCCAGGCCGGGGTTGGCCTCGGCGAAATGGTAGTGCGAGCCGACCTGGACGGGCCGGTCGGCGGTGTTGAGCACGGTGAGGCGGGTGACGGGGCGTCCCTCGTTGAACGGCACGGGCCCGTCCGCGTACAGGGTCTCTCCGGGAATCATCGGCGGTCCCCCGTCAGACGATCGGCTCGTGGACGGTGACGAGCTTGGTGCCGTCCGGGAAGGTGGCCTCGACCTGGACGTCGTGGATCATCTCGGGCACCCCGTCCATGACGTCGTCACGGCCGAGCACCGCACGGCCCGACACCATCAGTTCGGAGACGGTACGGCCGTCGCGGGCGCCCTCCAGCAGGTGCACCGTGATCAGTGCGACCGCTTCGGGGTGGTTGAGCCGCAGTCCGCGTTCCCGGCGTTTTCGGGCCACGTCGGCGGCCACATGGACGAGCAGGCGTTCCTGCTCGTGCGGGGTCAGTCGCACGCTTCCACCTCACAGTCCCGTGCCCGGCCCCGGGCACAGCGGGACACTAGCCGCGTTCAACAGACTGTTGAACGCCGTACGGGTGCCCCGCGTCGAGGTATTGCACGTTAGAGCCGAAATTTTTCCGGCGCGTTAACCGGCCCTTTGCCGATCCATGGACGTACGGCCCGCGCACGGGCCAAGACGCACGGGCCGGCGCGAAGGGGCCGCGGACCGGGAAGGCGGCGGGCGGCCCCGCCTCGGCCTCAGCTGCCCGGCTCCCGGTGCCGGGGGTGTTCCGCCGCGATGCCGAAGCGCTGCCGTTCGCCGGGAGCGGACGACGGGGAGCCGATCGAGGAGACCGAACTGATCGCCCGCTCCTCGGCCGCCGCCTCGTCGCTCTCAAGTCGTTCCAGGTCAGCGGCCGAGACCAGGGCCACCAGCGGCTTGCCGTGCCGGGTCACGACCACGCGTTCGCCGCCGTAGACGACACGGTTGATCAGTTCGGCGAGCTCAGCCCGTGCTTGCGTCACCGGAATCTCGTAAGCCATGCTCCCCATCATAACCTTCTGTACGTCCTGTACATTTTTTACAGACGCCTGTGCAGGCTGCCGTGCAGACCCGGAGGAGAGGCATCGCCATGCTGTTCCGCCCCACCGCCCGCCACGTGCTGCCCGAGTTCACCGAGCGCACCAGCAGCGGGACCCGCACCCTCGACCCGTACTCCAAGTTGCTCTCCGAGCGGATCGTCTTCCTCGGCACCCCGGTCGACGACGCGGCGGCCTCGGACCTGATCGCCCAGTTCATGTACCTGGAGCACGACGCCCCGGACCGGCCCCTCTCGCTCTACATCAACTCCCCCGGGGGCTCGTTCGGCGCCATGTCGGCGATCTACGACACGATGCAGTACCTCAGCTGCGAGGTGGAGACCTACTGCCTCGGCCAGGCCGGCTCCTGCGCGGCGGCGCTGCTCGCCGCGGGCGCCCCCGGCCGCCGTCACGCACTGCCCGGGGCCCGGGTGGTGGTGCAACAGCCCGCGCTCCCCGAGCCCCTGCGGGGCCAGCCGTCCGACCTGGAGATCGAGGCGCGGGAGCTGGAACGGGTCCGGGGGATGCTCATCGACCTGCTGGCCCGTCACACCGGCCACGACGCCGGGCGCATCGCCACCGACATCGAACGCGACCTGGTCCTCGACGCGGCGGGCGCCAAGGCGTACGGCCTGGTCGATCACGTCATGTCGAGCCGCAAGGCGTCACTCCCTCCGCACGGCGCGCGGTGAACGCCCGGTGCAGCCGCCCGAGTTCCCGCCGCTCCCCGCACTGACCCGCGCCGAGGGGGAGTTCATCGACCACTACCTCGAAGTCCTCGACCAGCTGGGCCGGATCAACCCGGCCCGGGGCGGCGACACCTACGGCGCGTTGCGCGCCGCGCAGGCACTGGTCTCACGGGCCGGTGACCTGCGGGACGCACTGGCGCTGATGCACGAGCGCGGCGAGGCCCGGATCCATGCCGCCACCCTGGCCCGGGCGCTGCGCGTACTGGACGGGGAGCGGCGGGCCGGACGCGTCACCGTACCGCCCGCTCCCACGAGTTGACCGGCGCCCGCCCCCTCGCGTCCACCGGAGGGCGTGCCGGCTTTTCCCGCCCCGGGGAGCGACGGGGGTCACTCAACTCCCGTACTCGACACGCCCGGAGCGCACGGCAAAATTCCTCGCTCGTTCGGCGTAGGGAGTCCCTCGCGCGAGGGACTTCCCAACTTGCGTTTTCTACGTGACCAGTGGGCGGAATCAGCCGTTCCGCCCCTGGTACGGGACCGGGTCGAATGTTCCGAACAGCCGTCGGAATCGTCATGTCCACTCGAACGGGTCAGTCGTGAGGAGCCTCACAAATGCCTGTTTCGGCTCGGAAATCCGACAGTGAGTGCGTCAAGATCCCTGGGACGACAAGCCCCCGCCACCGCGGCGGGGCGGTCCGGGCGGACGCCGAGTCCTGCCGCCGCCCGGATGCCTGGTCGACGGAAGTGGATCGGCAGGAGTGGAGGACCCGAGCACAACGGGTCGGCCGGAACATCGGTCGTCCCTCGGGGTGAAGCCGCCGAAAGCGGCCGGGCAACTTCGCCAGCCCGAACCCGACAGGTCATCCTTCACAGGCGGCTGACGAAGGGTTGCGCATGACTGCGCAGGTTCATGTCCCGTCTCTGCTCGTCCGGGCCGGTACGGCCTCGGTTCTGACGCTCGCCGCCGTCGGCGGCACCATGATCGCCCCGGGTGCCACGACGGAGGCCCAGGCCGCGACCCGGTCGATGAAGGCACTCAGCATCGCCGCGTCGAAGAAGGGCTCGCCCTACCGCTGGGGGGCCACCGGCCCCAACCGTTTCGACTGCTCCGGCCTGACGCTCTACTCGTTCAAGAAGGCGGGCAAGAAGCTGCCCCGCACGGCCCAGCAGCAGTACAACAAGACCCGTCACATCTCGGCCTCGCACCGGCAACGCGGCGACCTGGTCTTCTTCCACTCCGGTCGCAGCGTCTACCACGTGGGGATCTACGCCGGGAAGGGAAAGATCTGGCACTCGCCGAGGACCGGCTCGGTGGTCCGGCTGGAGAAGATCTGGACGAAGAGCGTCTACTACGGGCGGGTCCGCTGAAGTACGCCCGGCGGCCCGGGCCCCCGGACGGGCGCCGGCGGCGCGTTCGAGAAGGAGTTCCCGGTCCGGATGCACGGCCGCGTCCCGGACGGGCGGTGGCGACGTCCACCGCCCGTCCGCCCCGCCCTCAGCCGCGCGCGGGACCGGGCCGGGGGAGCACGATCCACACCGTCTTGCCGCCGTCGGCGGTGGGGGTGACCGCGAGCCGCCCGCCGTACTCCTTGGCCAGGGCCCGGATGATGACCATGCCTCGTCCGTTGTCCTGCTGGACGGCAGCGGGCAGTCGTCGGGGCCAACGCGGATGACTGTCCCTCACCCCCAGCGACAGCTGTTCCTCCCGGTCCAGCCGGAGGTCCACCGTGAAGGTGGGCGACTGCCCGAAGGTGTGCTGAACGGCGTTGGTCGCGAGTTCCGAGACGATGAGCCGGATGCCGTCGGCGAATTCGCCGTCGACGGCCAGTCCCCATTCGGTGAGCGCCCCGGCCACGTACTTCCGGGCCGCCGCGACCGATACCGGCTCGCTCGGCAGAGTGACGCTTGCTTCCTGATGATCCGCCATGGCAAGCCGCCCCTTTCCCACCCGGAGCGACCGGCTGTCGGTCCGGGTCGTGCTTCGCGCCAGATTGCCACCGATGCTGCCCTCTGCAACGGTGATCCACCAAGATATGCATATATCTGTCGCTCGATGCGGTGAACCCCTTCACGCGAAACCGCGAGCGGGCGACGGACTGTCCGTCCGGCGGGCGGGGGAGGGAGGCCGCAGATGCGGCACGGTCCTGCGGTACGGCGCCGCAAGCTCGGGGAGGAACTCCGGAGCCTGCGCCACGCATCGGGGCTGACCAGCCGGGACGCCGCGCGGATACTCGGCTGGCACCAGTCGAAGGTCAGTCGGATCGAGACCGGTGTCAGCGGGGTGCGGCCGGCCGATGTGACCCGGCTGCTGGACGCCTACGGCGTGGACGACCCCCAGTTGCGGGATCTCCTGGCGGCACTGGCGGGTTCGGCGGGCGGGGGCGGCACCGGCTGGTGGCACGCCTATCGCGGCCTGATCCCGCCCCAGTACCGCGATTTCATCAGCCTGGAGTCCCAGGCGCGGACCGCGCGCACCCTGGAGACCTCGGTGGTGCCGGGGCTCCTTCAGACGGCCGACTACGCGCGTGCGGTGACCCGGGCGTCGCTGGACGGACTGCCCGCCGCCCGGCTGGACTCACTGGTGGAGGTGCGCCTCGCCCGGCAGGGGGTGCTGTGCAGCGATCCGCCGCTGCGGCTGAGCGCGGTGCTCGACGAGGCGGTCCTGCGGCGGGAGGTCGGCGGGCGCCGGGTGATGAGGGGTCAGTTGCGCCATCTGGCCCGGGTGGCCCAACTCCCCCACGTACAACTCCAGTTGCTGCCGTTCTCGGTCGGCGGCTACGCCGGCCTCACCGGCCCTTTCGTTATTTTCTCATTTCCGAACACTTCTGATCTCGACGTGATTGTTCTTGACCATTTGACGAGTAGCCTCTATCTGGAGCGGAAAGAAGACCTTGAGGCGTACAGCTCGGCCTTCCGCACCATGCAGGCCCACGCGCTGTCGCCCGAGCACTCGTTGGACCTCATCGCCGCGATCGACCGCGGCGACCGGTGACTTCGGACCGCCCGAGAGGACGTCATGTCGGATTGCCTCGCACAACACGACTTACGGTGGCGGCGCAGCAGCCGCAGCACGGGTATGAACAACTGTGTGGAAGCCGCCCCGTTCACGGACGGACGGCTGGCCGTACGGGACTCCAAGGACGTGTCCAGGCCACCGCTGCGGTTCTCCGCGGTGGCCTGGACCTCCTTCGTCTCCGGTCTGTGCCGGGGTCCGTTCAGCTGACGGGGGCGGTCCGCCGCACGGTCGTCACGGCCGCGTCGATCTGTTCCCCGGTCAGGTCGGCGCGCGCGGTCAGTCGCAGCCGGGACACCCCGTCCGGCACCGACGGCGGCCGGAAGCAGCCCACGAGGACCCCGGCGGCACGGCAGTCGGCCGCCCAGCGCACGGCGGCCTCCGCCGACGGGGCACGCACCGACACCACCGCCGCGTCGGGGCGCACGGCGGTCAGCCCGGCCGCCGTCAGCCGCTCGTACAGCGCGGTGGCCACCTCACGGGCCCGGCCCGCGCGCTCGGGTTCCCGGCGCAACAACCGCAGGCCGCCCAGGGCGGCGCCCGCCGCGGCCGGTGCGAGACCGGTGTCGAAGATGAACGTACGGGCCGTGTTGACCAGGTGCTCGATGACCCGGGCGGGACCGAGGACGGCTCCGCCCTGGCTGCCGAGGGACTTGGAGAGGGTGAGCGTGGCGACGATCCCCGTACCGCCCGCGAGGCCGGCGGCGGCGAGCGCGCCGCGGCCGCCTTCCCCCAGTACGCCCAGTCCGTGCGCGTCGTCGACGAGCAGCGCGGCGCCCTCCTCGCGGCAGACCTCGGCCAGGCGGGGCAGCGGTGCCGCGTCGCCGTCGACGGAGAAGACCGAGTCGGTGACGGCCAGGGCCCTGCCGCCGTGCGCCCGCAGTTCCTTGCGCACGGCGTCGGGGTCGGCGTGCGCGACCACGGCGGTCTCGGCGCGGGAGAGCCGGCAGCCGTCCACGATCGAGGCGTGGTTGCCCGCGTCGGAGACGATCAGCGAGCCGTGTCCGGTGAGCGCCGTGAGGGCCGCGAGATTGGCCGCGTAGCCCGACGACAGCACCAGGGCCGCTTCGAAACCGCAGAAATCGGCCAGCTCACGCTCCAGTTCGGCGTGCAGCGCGGTGGAGCCGGTGACAAGTCTGGATCCGGTCGCGCCCGCACCCCACCGGTGTGCGGCCCCGGCCGCGGCGGCCGTGACCTCGGGGTGCCGGGTCAGCCCCAGGTAGTCGTTGCTCGCGAGGTCCAGGAGACCGGACCCGGCGGACCGGGGGCGGAGCGTGCGGACGAGCCCGGCGTCCGCACGGCGGCGCGCCTCGTCGTCGATCCAGCCGAACGGGTCGAGGGGCATGAGCGATCCCTTTTGTAGGCAGCTCACAGACCCTAACCGCGGGCGTCACAGGTCATGGTGTGGCAATACACACACCCTCGACAGGCTCTGTTGTCCGGTTCCTCCTTGGCTGCGGGCCGTGCGGTAGGCCAGGATCGACGCCATGGACCTCCTGAACACGCTGGTGGACAAGGGGCTGCGGCGCGAGCTGCCGACCCGCGAAGAAGCACTCGCCGTACTGGCGACGTCGGACGACGATCTGCTCGAAGTGGTGGCCGCGGCCGGAAAGGTGCGCCGTCAGTGGTTCGGGCGGCGCGTGAAGCTGAACTATCTGGTCAACCTCAAGTCCGGTCTGTGCCCCGAGGACTGCTCGTACTGCTCGCAGCGGCTCGGCTCGAAGGCCGGCATCCTCAAGTACACCTGGCTGAAACCCGACGAGGCGTCCAAGGCTGCCGCCGCGGGCGTGGCCGGTGGTGCCAAGCGGGTGTGCCTGGTGGCGAGCGGTCGCGGCCCGACGGACCGTGACGTCGACCGGGTGTCGGAGACCATCGAGGCGATCAAGGAACAGAACGAGGGCGTCGAGGTGTGCGCCTGTCTCGGCCTGCTCTCCGACGGGCAGGCCGAACGGCTGCGCTCCGCGGGCGCCGACGCGTACAACCACAACCTCAACACGTCCGAGGAGACGTACGGGGAGATCACCACCACCCACACCTATGCCGACCGGGTGGAGACCGTGCAGCAGGCGCAGGCCGCCGGGCTGTCGGCGTGTTCCGGGCTGATCGCCGGGATGGGCGAGAGCGACGCCGATCTGGTCGATGTCGTCTTCTCGCTGCGCGAGCTGGACCCGGACTCGGTGCCGGTGAACTTCCTGATCCCGTTCGAGGGGACTCCGCTGGCCAAGGAGTGGAACCTCACCCCGCAGCGCTGTCTGCGCATCCTGGCGATGGTCCGGTTCGTCTGCCCGGACGTGGAGGTGCGGCTCGCGGGCGGGCGCGAGGTGCATCTGCGCTCGATGCAGCCGCTCGCCCTGCACCTGGTCAACTCGATCTTCCTGGGCGACTACCTCACCAGCGAGGGACAGGCGGGCCAGGCGGACCTGGACATGATCGCGGACGCCGGTTTCGAGGTGGAGGGCGCGGACACGACGACGCTGCCCGCGCATCGTGCGGAGTCCGGCGGCTGCGGCGCCCACGAGGGCGGCTGCGCGCCGTGCGGCGAGGCGCCCAAGGAAGCCGCGGCTGCTCCCCAGGAGGCGCCGGCCGCGCGCACGGACCTGGTGGCGGTCCGCCGGCGCGGCGCGGGAACGGATCTCGCCCCCAATGCCTGAGGCCCTCTCCCCGGCCGAGCTGCGCGCCCTGGACCGGGCCCACGTCTGGCATCCGTACGGCCCGATGCCGGGCCGGCAGGAACCGCTGGTCGTGGAGTCCGCGTCCGGGGTGCGGCTGCGGCTGGCCGAACCGGCGCACGGGCAGCGCGAGTTGGTGGACGGCATGTCGTCCTGGTGGTCGGCGGTGCACGGCTACAACCATCCGGTGCTCAACGAGGCGGCCCGCGGCCAGCTGGACCGGATGAGTCATGTGATGTTCGGCGGGCTGACCCACGAACCCGCCGTGCGGCTGGCCGCCCGGCTGGTCGAGATCACCCCGGAACCGCTGCGGCACGTGTTCCTGGCCGACTCCGGGTCGGTCTCCGTCGAGGTCGCGGTGAAGATGTGCCTGCAGTACTGGCGCTCGGCCGGGCGACCGGCCAAACAGCGGCTGCTGACCTGGCGGGGCGGCTACCACGGGGACACCTGGCAGCCGATGTCCGTGTGCGACCCGGAGGGCGGGATGCACGAGCTGTGGTCGGGCGTCCTGCCCCGGCAGGTCTTCGCCGACGCGCCCCCGGCCGGTTTCGACGCGGAACCGGACGCCGCGTACGCACAACACCTGCGGGAGCTGATCGCCGAGCACGCCGACCGGCTGGCCGCGGTGGTCGTGGAGCCGGTGGTGCAGGGTGCGGGCGGAATGCGGTTCCACTCCCCCGCATACCTGCGGGTGCTCCGCGAGGCGTGCGACGCCCATGACGTCCTGCTGGTGTTCGACGAGATCGCCACGGGTTTCGGCCGCACGGGCGAGCTGTTCGCCGCCGGGCACGCGGGGGTGTCGCCCGATGTGATGTGCGTGGGCAAGGCCCTGACCGGCGGCTATCTGACGATGGCGGCGACGCTGTGCACCTCCCGGGTGGCGGAGGGCATCTCGCGCGGCGATGTGCCGGTGCTCGCACACGGCCCGACGTTCATGGGCAACCCGCTCGCCTCCGCCGTGGCCTGTGCCTCCGTCGACCTGCTGCTCGGCCGGGACTGGCGGCGGGAGGTGGAGCGGATCGGCACGGGGCTGCGGGACGGCCTCGCCCCGGCGGCGGAACTGCCGGGGGTGCGGGACGTACGGGTGCTGGGCGCGATCGGCGTCGTACAGCTGGACCATGAGGTGGACATGGCGGCCGCGACCCGGGCGGCGGTGCGGGAGGGCGTGTGGCTGCGGCCGTTCCGCGACCTCGTCTACACGATGCCGCCGTACGTGACCGACGACGAGGACGTGGCGCGGATCTGCCGTGCCGTGCGCGCGGCTGCGCGGGAGGGCTGAGATGACCGTTCTGGTGGTGACGGGCACGGGTACGGAGATCGGCAAGACGATCGTGACGGCGGCCGTGGCGGCGGTGCGCCCGGACCGTTCCGTCGCGGTGCTCAAGCCCGCGCAGACGGGGCTCGCGCCGGGTGAGCCGGGGGACGCGGCCGAGGTGGCGCGGCTGGCCGGCGGTCATGTCACCGCGATCGAACTGGCGCGTTTCCCCGAGCCGTTGGCGCCCGCCACGGCCGCCCGCAGGGCGGGGCTGCCTCCGGTGCGGCCGTACGAGATCGCCGACGCGGCGGAGAAACTGGCGACCGAGCACGATCTCGTGCTGATCGAGGGTGCGGGCGGCCTGCTGGTGCGGTTCGACGACGAGGGCGCGACCCTCGCCGACGCGGCCCGGCTGCTGGCCGCCCCGGTGCTGGTCGTGACGCCTGCCGGGCTGGGCACGCTCAACACCGCGGCGCTGACCTCGGAGGCGCTGCGGACCCGGGGGCTCGACTGCCGCGGCCTGGTGGTGGGCAGCATGCCCGCCGCACCGGACCTGGCGGCACGCTGCAACCTGGTGGACCTGCCGGTGGTGACGGGCGCACCGCTCCTGGGCGCGGTACCGGCCGGGGCGGGCGCGCTGGCCCCCGCCGATTTCCGTGCACGGTCCGGGAGTTGGCTCACCGCGGAGCTGGGCGGGAACCGGCCGCCCCTCTGAGCGGCCGTGCCGTACGGCACGGAACCGGCCGGGCGGGGAGAATGTGTCGCACGGAGCGGGAAGAATCCAAGGAGAGCCGCACTCTTCGCGCGTGCGCCCGGCCGAGGAGGTCCGTCATGCGTCTGCGCCACGAGAGAATCCCGCAGGACGCGGTGCACCACCCCGTCTTCGCCCGGTTCTACGCCCTGCTGAGCGTGGCCGCGGAGACCAGGGCGGGGCTGGGCGCGGTGCGCGCGGAGTTGCTGGCCGGGATGTCCGGCCGGGTCATCGAGGTGGGGGCGGGCAACGGGCTGAACTTCGCGCACTACCCGCCCGGGGTGGCGGAGGTGGTGGCCGTCGAACCCGAGCGCGGACTGCGGCAGTTGGCGGTGCGGTCGGCGCTGCGCGCCGGCATTCCGGTGGACGTGGTGCCGGGCGCGGCCGAGGAGCTGCCGGTCAAGAGCGAGGCGTTCGACGGAGCCGTCGCCTCGCTGGTGCTGTGCACCGTACGGGATGTGGAACGCTCGCTCGCGGAGATCAGGAGGGTGCTGCGACCCGGTGGCGAGCTGCGCTTCTTCGAGCACGTGCGGGCCGAGGGCCGGGCCATGGCGCTGACCCAGCAAGCACTGGACCGTACGGTCTGGCCGCTGCTGATGGGCGGGTGCCATACGGCGCGCGACACTTTGGCGGCCATCGAGGGGGCCGGGTTCGTGGTGGAGTCCTACCGCAGGGTCAGGATGCCGGAGCGGGGCGTCCAGCTGCCCACCTCGTCGTGCGTACTGGGCACGGCACGGCGACCGGAGTGACCTCCCGGGCCGTCTCCGGGCCCGAACCGCCCACCCGTCGCGCCGTCACGGACCGGGGCGGGCACGTCGCCCCCCGTACCGCCGTACGGTGCGGCGGTGCGGCGGTGCGGCGGTGCGGCGGTGCGGCGGTGCGGCGGTGCGGCGGTCACAGGCTCCACTGGCGCAGCTCGTCGGCGATGGCCCGGACGTCGGCCTTGCCCTCCTTGACCAGCCTGGCCAGATCGCGTACCTGCTCGGGCGAGGTGATGACCTTGAGCCCGGAGGCCACGAGGTAGCCGTACGCGACGGCGGAGGAGAACATCGCGTTGGAGTGTTCGAGCGCGGGGACGTGGAGCAGCAGCTGCAGAAGTGCGGCGGCCCGGGTGTGCGGGTCGCTGTAGACGGGGCTGCCGAAGATCTCGGCCTCATGGCGGGCCACCGCGGCCACGAGCGCGCCCCAGTCGACGACCTGCGGATCGCCGGGGGTCTTGTGCTCGGCCACCATGAGCAGCCAGGACAGGTCGATCTTGAGGTTCAACGCGTGCCTTTGCGCTCCGGGCCGAACTCCTCGGCGAACACCGACTCGTACTGCTTCATGAAGTCGGCCGCTGCTTCGACGAAGGTGTGTCCGACCTCGCCCGCGTCCTGCCGCACGAGCTCTTCTATGTAGCGGTTCACGCTCATCCCCCTTTGCAGCGCGCGTTGCCGCGCGGCCTCGGCGGTGGCCTCGTCCACTCTCACGTTCAGCTGAGTCTTGGGCACGAAACCACGCTAGCGCGCTTGCGCTAGCACCGGCAACAGCTGCTCCCGATGCCTCGTACACCCTTCGCTCACCCCCTCACGAAGGGCCCGTCGGGGCCCGTGGATGTGATGCCACCCATAGGAGCTGGATCACATACCAAGGTGCTTAGTAGCGATGAGCCCTCTCCGAAGGCTCCGAAGAGCCACCAAAACCCCCATTTCGGACATTACTCCGTATTCGGGTAGTACGTCACATCGTTGACCGCCGCCGGGACCGCCGCTAACCATGGCTGTCATCGCGGAAACCGCCGGACCGGCCGGACAC